>JAJZHE010000239.1 GCA_021804655.1 Acidobacteriota bacterium | reverse complement strand
CAGGGTGAGGCGAACTATGCCGAAGGCTTCCTGGAAGCGCCGCGTGACGAACGCGCTCAGCAGGATGGCGAAAACGACAGCGAAGAGGACAACGATCCGCTCTACGACGACGCCGTCCGCCTTGTCTTCGAGTTCGGCAAGGCTTCCACCTCGCTTTTGCAGCGCCGCCTGCGCATCGGCTACGGACGCGCCGCGCACCTCATCGACCTCATGGAAAAAGATGGTCTGGTTGGACAGGCGGACGGTTCGCGCCCGCGTGAACTTCTCAAATCTCCCGGCTGGCTCCACGAAGTTCCCACGGCCATCGATTAGTCGCATTTTCGCGCTCTCCGGCGCTGCATGGATTAGCATGATTCTCGGGGCCGGAATTGGACAGAACCAGGCTTGCTCCTGCCGGAGAATTTTTATGCGCAGCGCTCGTCTTCACGTTCCTGCTTGTCTTTCCGGCTTCCTTGTCTTCGTGTTGATTGCAGCGTGTCCTGCGCTCTCGGCACAAGTCATCATCCCCGATCTGCCCCAGGCCACCACGCTCTCGGGCAATCCCTGGGGCATTCGTGCCGAGTGGCGCATCGGAGGCGAAGGCACATGGGACTACCTCGCCGTCGATTCGGTGGCGGCGCAGCTTTTCATCGCGCACGGACCGCAGGTGCAGATCGTCGATCTTCACTCCGGCGAGCGCATCGCCTCCATCACCGGCCTGGGTGAGGCGCGTGATGTCGTTCTCGATCCTGCCGGCGCCTACGCCTTCATCAGTGATGCCAAGGCTGGACTGGTGCGCGTGCTCGATCGCCGCACGCTGGAGCTGATTGCAAGCGTCTCCACTGGCCCCACTCCGCGCGCTCTCGTCTATGAGCCGCAGTCGCAACTTCTCTTCGCCATCTGCGCCGCTCCTGTCGTCGCCACGCCGGAGACGGCCCCGCTCCACAATTCCAATGCCCAGAAGCATCCAGCCCATCCGCCCATCCGCTCCACCGTCTCCGTCATCGACGGGCGAAGCTGGAAGCTGCTCGGTGATTTTCAGGTCTCCGGGCGGCTTGGCTTTGGCCAGGCGGATACGCGCGGCAACGTCTTCATGACCGTCGAAGATCGCAAGACCATCATCCGCTTTGACGCTGCGGTGGTCGCGCGTCAGTTGCGCGCCGGCGCGCCTTCGGCTGCCGACGCCGCGGCGGATATCGCAGCCGATCCTTCCAGCACCGCAACCGAGCATCAGCCAGCGCATGGCACCGCCTGGGATCCGCTGATGCGCCGATTTCTGTTGCCCGATGAATGCACCGACCCCGCCGCGCTGGCCATCGACAACCAGCATCTGCGCCTCTTCGTCGGCTGTGAAAATGGCCATCTGAACGTGCTGAACTCTCAGAGCGGAGCGCTGGTCGCTTCCTTGCCCATCGGGCTGGATCCGGGCACGGTGCTTTACGACCCAGGCCGTCAGTTGATCTTTACCGCCAACGGCGGCGGCGATGGCAGCATGACCATCATCCATCAAAGCATCAACGACGATTATGCGGTCGTGCAGCAGCTCATCACGCGTCCCCGCGCGCGTACCCTGGCTGAGAATCCATCGATGGGGCGCATCTATCTGGTCACTGACATCTACGGCTTCGACCTCTCCGGCGGAGGTGGAATTGGTACACTCAAGACCGGTCCCATGCCCGGCAGCTTTGAAGTGCTGGTCGTCGGACCGGTCGGCGCTCCCTGATTGCTCTCCGTGATTGCTTTCCCTGATTGCTCGTTGGGATCCCTCCGCAGCTTTTCCCTTGAACACTTTTTTACGGCCATGACGACCCTGCTGCTGATCGACGACGACGAAATCAGCCGTGAGCTGATCGCCGCGCTGCTGGCTCACTCCGAGGTGGAAACCATTCTTGCCGACAGCGGCGAAGCTGCACTGGAAATCCTGCGGGACGCCACGGCTTTGCCCGACGGAATCCTTCTGGACGCGCAACTGCCCGGCATCCGTGGAATCGAGCTGATCGCTGCGTTGCGTGCTTTTGTTCATGGACCGATCCTGCTGATGAGCGCAAGTCCGGTTGCCCAGGAACTGCGCGCCGCCGCGGATGCCTTTCTGCTCAAGCCGCTCGATCCGGAGCAGATTCTCTCTGCCCTCGATTTCGCTACCGCTTCACGCGCATCCAGCGCGGCATCTCTCGCAAGCCACTCCGCTGTCGAAGTCATCGACCCTGTCACGTTGGAAAAGCTGCGCACCCGCATGAAGCCTACTGCCTTGCGCGCCCTTTATCATGCACTGGCTGATGATCTCGCGCAACGACTCGATGCGCTCGATCTCGCCCTGCGCGCAAGCGACGAAGAGCAGGTGCGCTCGATCGCGCACGCCATCAAAGGCGGCTGCGCCATGCTGGGTCTCGCCTCGGCTCGCAACGCTGCTTCTTCGCTCGAATCCGCCCCAGCCAGGGAGCATTGGCAGCGCGATTTCGATGCGCTCCTCGCTGCTCTTGCCGCATTGCGAGCAGCGCTTGCCAGCGAACATCTCTGACCACTTGAAAGCATCGGGTTAGAATTGCCGGTAAGCGTGTTTCATTCATCAACGAAAGCCAGAAGCCGCCCGTATCAGCCCCGCGATCAAAGCAGGGCTGACGAGCCGCGACGAAGCCACCGAGGTATAGATGAAACATGCTCTAAGCGTTTCGAGCTGATTCTGAAATTTGTCTCAGGAGAACCCATGATTCGAATTGTTCTGGCTGACGATCATCCAGTGGTCCGCATCGGTGTGCGCAATATGCTTGCCGACGAGGAGGGTTTTGAA
>JAJZHE010000092.1 GCA_021804655.1 Acidobacteriota bacterium | reverse complement strand
GTTTCCAGTCGTTCCACGAAGAGTGTCTGCGGCTTCTATTCTTCGGTCCCTGAGCCACCTTCGGGGTCAGGAATCTCGAAACGCTCGCCGCCTCCCGAAAAAGCCGGTCTTGGTGAACCCGAAAGTCCGCGATCCTTTCTGTCTTCATCACACGACAGGATCGTCGACGATCGGAGTGCCGGATATCTTTTTTCGCGAGACTCTTCCCAATTTCTAATGTGTATTTCATTATAGGACGCAAATTTTCCTCCGCCTGATGAATTTCCCACTCCCAATCGGGCTGGCGATGCACTCGCCACTGGGCTATGCTGAAATCCAGTTAAGCTGCAAATCAGGAGTGAACCGTGCCGCTCGATCCCCGGAAACTCGATCCCCGGAAACTGGACCCCTGGAAGAATGCGCGAACCAAAAAGGTAATCGCCAGCCTCACCGGGAACTGGCAGGCAGAGATGACCGGCTATCACACCTATCTCGCGCTGGCCGATCGAGAGACAGACGCGATCCGCGCGCAGGTGCTGCGCCATCTTGCGCACGCCGAGCTGGAGCACGCCGCGCTCTGGGCTGCCCGACTCAACGAACTCGGCTCAACGGAGCCAATCTACACCGGCGGGCCGCATGGCGAGGCCGATTCTCTGGCCAGCCGCGCCGGTGGGCCGCTGCTCGCTCTGCGCAGGCTCGAGATTGACGAAAGCCGCGACATCGCACGCTACGGCAGCCAGCTCAAAGAACTCGGCGACGAAGGCTCGATCGCCATTCTCCAGCACGTCATCGAAGACGAAAAAGAGCATTACCGCGAACTCGGCGCATTGCTCCGCGGACAGGCGCTCCACGCAACCGCCTCCGGCAAGCCCATCGTCAACGCGCAGGGAATGCTCGACGAGATGCTTGCGCGCCGTGACGCAGGCCGATCGCAGGCCGGAAGCTGGATCGGCGACGCCATCTACGGCGTCAACGACGGTCTGGGAGCCATCTTCGGCATCGTCTCCGGCGTCTCCGGCGCCACTGCCGGCAACGGACACTATGTCCTGCTGGCAGGCTTGGCCGGCATGATCGCCAGTGCGCTCTCAATGGGGTCGGGCGCTTATCTGGCCGCCAAAAGCGAACGCGAAATCTACGAAGCCGAGCTGCATCGCGAGCGCGAAGCCATCACCATGAATCCCTCTGAGGCACGCGAGCTGCTCTCGCTCTACTATCAGGTGAAGGGATTGCCCGAAGAGGATGCCGCGCGCGTCGCCGAGCACCTCGCGCGCGATCCTGAGCAGATGCTGAAGGCTCTGGCCGCCGAGCGGCTCGACACCACCCCCGAAGGATTGAAAGTACCCTGGATTTCAGCGCTCTCCGGCACGCTTTCCACCGCCGTCGGAGCCACCATCCCCATCGTCCCGTTCTTCTTCATGAGCGGTGTTCCGGCTGTCCTCGCCGCCGCCGTCATCTCGCTCGTGGCTCACTTCGCCGTCGGCGCGGCCAAGAGCCTGATTACCGTGCGCTCCTGGTGGTCCAGCGGACTGGAGATGACCGTCGTCGGCGCTGTCGAGGGAGGCGTCACCTACGGCATCGGCTTGTGGCTCGGGCATCTCGGCGCATAGCCCCGTTCAGCGCGCTCAGTTTGTGCGCGCCGGCGCCGTGCTGCTCGTCCGCACCGGAGTGCCGCCCAGACTTCGTTGCGCCGCTCCCAGTGGTCGCAATCCCATCATCGGCTGCGCCACCGCCGGCTGCACCATCGTCACAATCAGCGCCACCGCCGCCTGCTTGCCCGTGCAGACGTAGGCATGCGGCGTGCTCGCGTCAAAATAGACCGCATCTCCCTGCTCCAGCACGGAATTCTGGTCCCCGTGGCGAATCTCCAGCTCTCCCTTCAGGATGTAGAGAAACTCAAATCCCGCATGCACGTGCGGACGCGCTTCCTGCCCTTTTTTGAGTGGAATGAACTCGGCAAAATAAGGGTCCATCTGGCGATCCGGAACCATATATCCAAGGCTTTCAAAGTAGTAGGTCGGGTCGTCCGTGCCGCTCTGCGGCAGGCGTACGCGCTCCTTCTGCCGATGAATCCGGAACAGCGAATGTGGTTCGGTATCGAAAAAGTAGGAAAGATCCTTCGAGAAGACCATCGCGATGCGCGCCAGATTGCGCAGCGTCGGCACCACGCGCCCGGTCTCCAGTTGCGACAGAAAACTGGCCGAAAGCCCCGTATGCCTGCCCAGTTCCACCAGCCCCATCGATTTCTTCAGCCGCAAGCGTTTGATCCGTTCGCCAATGTGCTTCTGCGCGATGAAATTCTCTGCGGTTTCCGTGTCCACCTGGGTTGGATTCACCTCATCGGTGGGATTGGCTGTGGCTTTGCTCATTGCGAATCTTGCCTCCACTTCAAAGATGCAGCATGTCTCCTTTTTGTTGCGGAAATCAACAATTATTTTTGCACAGTCGAAGCGAATTTTGCTCAACCATGCGACATTGAACACAGGGTGCAGAAACCGGCAAACCGCCCCCGGCGATTCAAAGCAAAGAGGAAGGCTAATAAAATGAATGGTTTCGCAGATCATCCCAAGCGCGGCGCGGTCCTGTTCAGCGGCGCTTCGGGCATGATGGGCCAGGCGCTTCGCTCCGCTCTCGCGGCGGAGGGTCGTCCGGGAATGCAACTGGTGCGGCGCGCCGTCGTCGGTCCAGGCGAGCTGCGCTGGAACCCAGCCGCAGGCGGCGGCATCGATCAGCCGGAGCTTCTGGAAGGACTCACTGCGGCCGTACATCTCTCCGGCGCCAACGTGGCCGCGCAGCGTTGGACCGCGGCCTGGAAACGCGCCATGTGGGCCAGCCGCGTGGACTCCACACGCGTGCTCAGCCAGGCGCTGGCCAGCCTGCGTCAGCCACCGTCCGCGCTGGTCTGCGCCTCCGCTACGGGCTGGTACGGTGATCGCAGCGACGAAATTCTGGACGAGGATGCCGCCCAGGGAAGCGGATATTTTCCTGAGCTGTGTGCAGCCTGGGAGTCGGCCGCGCGTCCGGCTGTCGAAGCGGGGATACGCGTCGTGCATCTGCGGCTGGGCATCGTGCTGGGCCGCGACGGCGGCGCGCTGGCGCGCATGGTGCCGCTCTTTCGCCTGGGTCTGGGCGGTCGCCTGGGCAGCGGACGCCAATGGATGAGCTGGATCAGTGAAGCCGACGCCGTGCGCGCCTTCCTGTTCGCGATTTGCACCCCGGCGCTCAGCGGCGCGGTCAACGCCGTCGCTCCGCAGCCGGTCACCAATCGCGCCTTTACGCGTGATCTGGCCAGTGTGCTGCATCGGCCCGCACTGGCTCCCGCTCCAGTCTGGGCGCTTCGTCTGGCCTTTGGACAGATGGCCGATGAGGCTCTGCTGGCCAGCGCGCGCATCGTGCCCGCCCGCCTGCTCGCCGCCGGATTCGGCTTCCACCACGCGCAGTTGCAGGATGCTCTGCGCGCAGCTCTCGCCGTCGGACGGCTTGGGAAATCGGATGATTTCCCAGACCGGTTCGTCGGAATCGGGGGCCATTCAGTAGACTGAAAACCGATGACGGCAGGCAGAAGCATCGCGCAGTGGGCGGGCACAGCGGGTTGCGCCGCGTTGCTGGCGCTCCCGCTGCTCGCACTCCTTGGATGCGGCACTCCTGGCGCGCCGCTCCCGCCCTCCCTGCGCCTGCCCACTCCGGTCTCCGCGCTTGCCGCCACGCGAGCAGGCAATCTCGTCACGCTTCAGTGGACCAATCCCACACGCACCACGGACAAGCAGCTCATCACCTCGTTTCAGCACGAGATGGAAGCCGATCTCTGCCGCGCCGAGCAGCTTCCGACAACCGCCGTCGCCAGCGCAGATTGCACCCCGCTGCTGACGCGGATGGTGAAGCCCGGCAGCCAGACCACCGTCACCGACACCCTGCCGCAGCCGCTTGCCTCCGGCACGCCGCGTCCGCTGCTTTACTGGCTGCTGTTGCGCAATCGCAAGGGAAAAACCGCGGGACCATCCAATGTCGCCCTCGTCGTCGCCGGTTCCGCGCCGAATGCGGTCTCCGGTTTGACGGCCACCGCGAGCGCCGATGGAGTTGTGCTGCGCTGGCAGCCCGATGGCAGCAATGTGCCCGTCCGGCTGCATCGCCACGTCCTGCGCTCTGCCTCTGTTCCATCCTCCAAACCGGCTCCCATATCCACCTCCGGTGCAGCCAATGCGCGCGCAGGCAATTCGATGGCAGGCTTACCCCCGGAGCCAGTGGACGAAGACCTCATGGTCGATCTTCCCGCGCGCTCTGGTTCTGCCGGAGCCGTGGATCGCGAGGCGCGCTTCGATGAAGAGTACAGCTACACCGCGCAGCGCGTCGTCGCGCTGCCAGGCATCTCCGCCGTCAGCAATTCCAGCAAAGATGTCGCTCATCCTTCGCGAAAAATTCCCAGAAAGCCTGCCAGAAAGCCAACCGGCAACGCTTCCGCAAACCCTTCCGGCACGACTGCATCCGTGCCGGAGCTGGCCAGTTTCGTCAGCGCGCCTGTCACCGTAACGACCACCGACACCTTTGCCCCGGCGGTGCCACACGGGCTGGCAGCCATCTACACCCAGGCAACGCACACCGTAGACCTTTCGTGGATGCCGGATACGGAGCCGGATCTGGCTGGCTACTTCGTCGATCGCAGTCAGGATGGCGGTCCGTGGAAGCAGATTTCCCCCGCCGATCCGGTGACGGTCCCGGCCTATTCCGACACTGCGGCAGAGCCTGGCCACAGCGATCGTTACGCCGTCTCCTCCGTCGATACACACGGCAACCGTAGCGCGCGTTCTGCTCCTGTCGCAGCCAGCACAACCCCGTAAGCCCAACCGAAACACACACCCAAAAGCGAGGAATCTGGAATGAAGTATTGCCGAATGGAAGTGGATGGAAATGCCGTGTGGGGTCTGGTCGAGGAGCGCGCCGGTGCATTGTGGATCACCGCGCAGCTTGATTCTCCATGGAAGACGGAGCCGGTCGCACTCCTCGCCGAGCCGTTGCTGCTCAGCCAGGCGCGCCTGCTTGCACCCGTCGCTCCCACCAAGATCGTCTGCGTCGGCAGGAACTATCGCGACCACGCCAAAGAGCTGGGCAACGAAGTGCCCACCGAGCCGCTGCTCTTCTTCAAGCCGCCTTCTTCGCTGCTCGGCCACGGCGGCGTCGTGCGCATGCCCAGCGTCTCCTCGCGCGTCGATTTCGAGGGCGAACTGGCCATCGTCATCGCGCGGCGCATCCACAAATTCTGTCCGGAGCAGGATGTGCACTCCTGCATCCACGGCGTCACCGTGGCCAACGACGTCACCGCCCGCGACCTCCAGAAAAAAGACGGCCAGTGGACCCGCGCCAAAGGATTCGACACCTTTTGCCCCGTCGGTCCCATCGTCGAGACCAGCATCCCCGCCCAGGCGATTGCCGCCGGTCTCGTCGTCGAGACGCGCGTCAACGGCGATCTGCGCCAGCACGGCTCCACGGCGGATTTCATCTTCGCGCTGCCCGAGCTTCTGGCCTACATCACCGCCGCCATCACGCTGGAGCCGGGCGACCTGCTGCTGACCGGAACTCCCGCCGGCGTCGGTCCCGTCCGTCCCGGAGACACGGTCGAGATCAGCGTCGCCGGCGTCGGCAGTCTGCGCAATTCCTTTGCCGCCGAGGCAGCTCATTGACGCTGCGGCGGTGGATAGAACGCAAATGCGGAAAGGCTGCGACGCAAAGCAGATTCGGGCCGGAATGAACCGCTTTTCATCGCCCTGCGCTTTTTCTGCATCCAAACCGGAGTAGACTTTGAGGCAACGGCCCTGATCGGCAGGCATGCGCGTCACCCCGTCGGCTTCAACACGCGAAGTTCATCTCAAAAGAGTTCATCTCATGGAGGGAATTGTGGCAAAGAATCTTCTGGAACAGTTGCGAACAATGACAGTAGTTGTGGCCGACACCGGCGACATCGCGGCGATGGAGCAGTTCCGCCCGCAGGATGCCACCACCAATCCTTCGCTCATCACCGCAGCGGCGCAGTTGCCGCAGTATCAGTCCATCGTGGACGGCGTGCTGCTTGATGCGCGCAAGGAACTCGGCGAAGCTGCGGACGAATCCAAGGTGGCCAACCTGGCCTTTCGTCGGCTGGCCATCGCCTTTGGCAAGAAAATTCTCGCCATCGTGCCCGGACGCGTCTCCACCGAAGTCGATGCACGGCTCTCCTTCAACACCGAAGCCACCATCGAGCAGGCGCATGAAATCATCGCGCAGTATGACGCCGCAGGCATTGGCCGCGACCGTGTGCTCATCAAGATCGCCTCCACCTGGGAAGGCATTTGCGCCGCCGAAGTGCTGGAAAAAGAAGGCATTCACTGCAACCTCACGCTGCTCTTCGGGTTGCATCAGGCCATTGCCTGCGCTGAGGCCAAAGTCACGCTCATCTCGCCCTTCGTCGGACGCATTCTCGACTGGTACAAGAAAGACACCGGCAAGGACTACACCGGCGCCGACGACCCCGGCGTGCACTCCGTCACCACCGTCTACAACTACTACAAGAAGTTCGGCTACAAGACTCAGGTCATGGGTGCCAGCTTCCGCAACATCGGTGAAATCCGCGAACTGGCCGGCTGCGACCTGTTGACCATCTCGCCGCAACTCCTCGCCGAGCTGGAATCAACCACCGACGAGTTGCCACGCAAGCTCGACCCGGCCCAAGCGCAGAGCTTGACGATCGAGAAGATCACCGTCGATCACGCTGCCTTTGTTCGCATGCACGCTGCCGATCGCATGGCCACCGACAAGCTGAAGGAAGGCATCGAAGGCTTCAGCGCGGCGCTGGAAAAGCTGGAAGCGCTGCTCGCCAAGCGGCTCTCCGAACTGGAAGCCGTCGTCGCGCGCTGATCCGCAGATCGTCCCTGCAAACAGAGAACGGGCCGCTTCGGCGGCCCGTTCTCTGTTTCTGCGGTCCTTCCCTGGCCAACTCCGCTCAGGCTGTCTCCGTCGGCAAACTCGGCGCCGCCAGTCGAAGCGCCACTTCCAGCCCGCGCGTCGCCACAAAATGCCCCATCGACTCCGCCCCCACATGCACGCCCAGCATGCGCGTAAAAAGACCCGGTTCCGCGGCCAGCATGCGGATCGCGCGGCTGCGAAAATCCGGCCAGCGATCCATCGCCAGCATCACCCGCGCCATCCGCTGCGGCAGCCGCAGAATCCCCGGATGCTCACGGTTGTAGCGCCGCAGCGCCTGATCCACAGGAGCATGCGCCAGCGCGTCGGCCAGTAGCAGCGCCTGCCGGAAAGCCATCGCCATTCCTTCCCCGGTAATCGCATCCGCAGAGCCGGAAGCATCGCCCACCAGCGCCACCCGCCTGCCAGCTAAATCCCTGCCAGCCGGATTCCTGCTCGCCATATTCCACGCCGCCACGCGCCGCAGCCGCCGCGTCGTCGTCAACGCGCCGCGCTCGCGGTCCGTCCGCAGCAACTCCGTCTTGCCTGCCAGCTTCTGCCGCAGCCACGGCAGCTCGCTCAGCAGCGCCTCCACGCGGCAGTGCGGGTCGCGCGTAATCGTCGCCACGCACACCTCGTCGGTGCCCACCGGAGTCACATACGCCTGCCCGCTGCGCCCCCAGTGCACCTCCACCGCGTCGCTCCACGGCTGCACGCGATAGTGCTGGCGAAATCCAAACCGGCGGCTCAGCTCGCGCCCCGCATCCAGCCCCGCCCAGCGACGCACCCGCGACCCTTGCCCATCGGCACCCACCAGGCACCCGGAGCGGAACTCCTCGCCAGCCACGCGCACCGTGCCATCCGGCCTCAGTTGCACCGGCGCGTTCCAGCGCAGATCGACGCCCGCTTCCTGCGCCGCTTCCACCAGCCGCCCATGCAGCACCGGCCGCCGAACCCCGAGTGCCGCGCCCTCAGCCGGAAAACACGCCTCAGCCAGCGCTTCAACTCCGGTTCCACGCCCTTCCGCATTCTCCATCGCGTGGTGCGCATGGCTCACAAAGCGAATCCCGCGAAAGACGCCGCCATCCTGCGTCGGCAGCTCCACGCCCAGTCGCCGCAGTTCGCGCAGCGAATCCGGCATCAGTCCTTCCCCGCAGGTCTTGTCCACCGGAGGATGCAGCGCATCGGCCACCGTCACCCGCGCTCCGCGCTGCCGCAGCGCCAGCGCCGTCGTCAGCCCCGCCGGACCACCCCCGACAATCAGCACATCGATCCCGGAAATCGCGCCTGCACTCATCCTCAACTCCACTCCAGCAGCAGCATCTCCGAGCAGAATCCCGGTCCCATCGCCACCAGCACGCTCCGCGATCCCTTCGTCGGCCTGTGCTCGCGCATCACGTCGTTCAACACCATCAACACCGAGGCGGACGACAGGTTCCCGGCGCGTCGCAACGCCTCCCAGCTCAGGTGAAAATCCTCCCGCGTCAACCCCAGCGCTTCCGCATTCGCTTCCAGCACCTTCGGCCCGCCCGTATGCATGATCCAGGTATCAATCTCCGCGCGCGTCAGCCCAAGCCCGGCCAGAAACGCGTCCATATCCCCGCCCAGATACTTCTTCACCACCGTCGGCACATCGGCGGACAGAATGATCCGGAACCCCTTCTCGGAGATCGCCCAGCCCATCACCTCTTCGCTCTCCGGATAGAAGATCGCACGGCTGGCCACGATGCGCGGACCCAGCTTCGCCACATCTCCGCCAGTTCGCTTCCGTGCCATCTCCTTGGCCAGCCGCTCGCCCACCACCAGCACCGCCGCGCACCCATCCCCAAACAATCCCGACGAGATCAGGTTCGGTACGCTCAAATTATCCCGCTGCCAGGTCAGCGAACACAGCTCCACACTCAGCAGAATCGCCGCTTCATCCGGATACGCCTTCACGTAATCGGCTGCGCGCGCCAGTCCCGAAGCGCCCGCCACGCAACCCAGGCCAAAGATCGGCGTCCGCTTGATGTGGGCTGGCAGACCCATCTTGTTGATCAGCCGCGCCTCCACCGAAGGGCACGCAATCCCGGTGATCGAGACGCTGAAGATCGTTCCAATCTTTTCCGCCGCCAATCCCGTCTCGGCCAACAGGCCGCCCAGCGCTTCTTCGCCCAGCCGAACCGCCGTTTCAATCCACACATCGTTCGTCTTGCCCCACGTGTCCAGCGCCTCATACTGCTCCAGCGGTCGGCTGAAGTAGCGGCCCTCCACACCCGTGCGCGCATGCAGCCGCTCCAGAACCGCGGCATTTTCCATTCCCTTGTCCCAGTATTTCTTCAGCGCTTCCAGCACTTCTTCCTGTCGGAAATAATGCGGCGGAAACGCCATCCTCGTGCCTGCAATCCTCATCTTCAATTCACTTTCTCATTGCCCGTTGGTCGCTCACGCCGTTCTCATTCAGCACAGCCTGCCGCGCAAGCCGCCGTTGCCTTGCGCTCACATGCTATCGCCATTCACAGGGACGCAATGCGCAACTTCGCATAGCAATGCGAATCCTTTGCGAAGCGATGAAAATCCGGTCACGCGCACTTCTGCGATTGTTCACACAGTTGGACGTAATTGGGGAGGGATTCGGTGCAGCTTACACCAGGCAATTGCAAGGGGATAAGAAAATTCATCCCCACTTCATCTTCCCGCGCGCTCAGTCCGAGGCCAGGCTCAGCGCGTGGCGCACATCGGCTCCGCGAATCCAGAAGATCACATCCGTTGCGATATTCGTCGCATGGTCGGCAATCCGTTCCAGATTCCGCGAGATCAGCAGCGCGTGCAGCGCCTGCGGCGTCACTTCCGGCTTCTGCTGAATCAGCTCCAGCAGGTCCTTCTGCGCCAACCGGTTCATGCGGTCAATCTCGTCGTCCATCTCCCGCACCGTTTCGGCCACCTGCGCATCGCCATCCAGCAGCGCCTGCAGCGCCGTGCGGATCATCCGGCTCGCATACTCGCCCATCGCCTCGAAGTCCACCGGCAGTTCCACCTCGGCCATCCCAATCATGTCGCGCGCGCGAATTGCCACGCTCATCGACTGGTCGCCAATCCGCTCAAGATCCGCGTTCATTTTGATCACCGCCAGAATGAACCGCAGATCGATCGCCATCGGCTGTTCCTTGGCCAGCAGCTCATAAGCCATCTCGTCCAGCTCGCGCTGCGCCGTGTTGATCGCCGTTTCGTTCTCGCGCACATAGGCGCACAGCGACTCGTCCCGCCGCAGATACGCCTCCACCGAGCTTTGCACCGCCTGCTGCGCCAGCGCGGCCATCGCCAGAATCTTGTCCTTCAGCTCGGCCAGTTGCTGTTGAAAGTGAATGCGCGGCACGGGGATACTCCTTCTTGCATTATTGTGCCTGAATCTGTGTGAGCGTAGTGCAAATATCCGAGCTTTCGTTTGGATTCCACGCACCAAAGCAGTCATCGCGCGGAAAACCTTCCCATCCTGAGATGCACCAGCGCGTTTTGCCACGTCGAACTGTGACGTCGCCGACTCCATGCGGAACAATTTATCCTGCTCCCATGACGATCTCCTCGACGCCCGCTTCGCACCTTTCCATCGATCCCGCGCAGATCCAGATTCTGGAAGCCTACAAGCTCATGACCGGCCTCATCGTCCCGCGCCCGGTCGCGCTCGTCTCCACCGTCGATCCCGCAGGCGTGCGCAACGTCGCACCCTTCAGCTTCTTCAGCGGCGTCGGCTCCAATCCGCCCACCGTGCTCTTCTGCCCGTCGTTGACCGCGCCGCCCGCATCGCCCACGCCCGATCGCCCCGACGACCGCAAAGACACCCTCCGCAACGTCGAACAAACCGGCGAATTCGTCATCAACATCGTCTCCGAAACCCTCGCCCACGCCTCCAACCTCACCGCCGCCACCGTTCCACCCTCTGTCGATGAGTTTGAACTCGCCGGCCTCACCGCCATCCCCAGCGAAGTCGTCCGCGCCCCGCGCGTCGCCGAGTCCCCCGCGCAGCTTGAGTGCAAGCTGCTGCAAATTCTCTTCACCGGTCAGGGACAGGCCGCCGGCGTCGTCGTCCTCGGCCAGATCGTCCGCTTCCACATCCGCCCGGACCTCATCGACAACTTCCGCATCGACCCCGCGCTCCTCGACGCCGTCGGGCGCATGGCCGGCAACACCTGGACCACCACCCGCGACCGCTTCGATCTCGTCCGCCCCAAATAAAACTTCCCGCATAGAATCTGCTTCTGCCCCTACCTTTGCTCTTGCCTTTGCTCTTGCTGTGCGGTTGCTTTTGCTGTTGCTATTGCTGTTGCCCTTGCTGTTGTTTTTGCTTTTTTGGTTGTCATTCCCGCAGGGAATCTGCTTTTTTTGCTGTTGCTGTTGCTTTTCTTGTTGGCCTTCTCGCAGGGAATCTGCTGCTCTCTTCAGCCTTCACAACTGCCACCCCGCGACCAACGGGAGCGCCACTGCGCGAACGCGCGTCTGCTGCATGCAATGCCTGCATGCAATGCTTACTCAGTTCCTATTCTGGCTCCGCGGCTTTCGCGTCCAAAAGCGGTCACCGCGGCCAGTGCGATTCCGGCCACCACCACCGTTCCGGCCAGCACCGGGCGATAGCTGCC
>JAJZHE010000091.1 GCA_021804655.1 Acidobacteriota bacterium | reverse complement strand
GGACCCTTTGCCGCAGGGGCGGGCGGCGATCTTCCTCGGCTCGATCGAGCGCATGGATACGGTCTACATCAACGGACAGACGGTGGGCGCAAGCGCGTGGGTGGAGAATCCCCGCGTCTATCCCATCCGCCCAGGCATATTGCATGCGGGGAGCAACGTGATTGCAATTCGCGTCTTCAAGACCAAACCGGATGGAGGGTTTCTGGCCAAGCCGGATGAATTGCATCTGGTGCTCGGCGACAAAAGTTCCATTCCGCTGGCGGGAGCGTGGAAGGGAAAGTTAAGCGTGGATGCAAGGCCGCCGCAGCCGATGCCGTTGACCTATGAGAACTGGCCCGTGATGCCCTCGGTGCTCTACGAAGGAATGCTTCGACCGCTGGCTCCGCTTTCTTTGGCTGGGGCTATCTGGTACCAGGGCGAGCAGAATTCGGATCGCGGCTATGCCTATCGCAGAGTGCTGCCCGTGATGATTGCGGATTGGCGCAACCTATTCGATCAGGGAAATTTTCCTTTCTATATTGTGAGCCTGCCGGCGTTCCTGAAGCGCAGCGCCACACCCGTTGCTGGCGATCCGTGGACGGAGACGCGCGAGTCGCAGGCGATTACGGCATCGACGGTGCCGAATACCTGCCTTGCCGTGACCATCGATACAGGTGAAGCCGATAGTATTCATCCCAAGGAAAAAGTTCCTGTGGGCAACCGGCTTGCGCTGTGTGCGTTGGCAGGCTACTACCACAAGAAAGTTGTGTATCAGGGGCCAACTTATACGCACATGAAGATATCGGGCGGCAGTGTGAAGATATATTTTGCCCATGCGAATGGAGGGCTGGTGGCCAAAGGCGGCAAAGCGGAAGAGTTCAGCCTTGCAGGCGCTGACCAGAAATGGCATTGGGCCGATGCGCGGATTGAAGGAAAGACGATCGTGCTGACGTCGCCGGACGTGCCGCATCCGGTGGCTGCGCGATATGCCTGGCAATCGAATCCTCGCGCGACTCTGTATAACGGTGCAGGATTGCCTGCGGTTCCGTTTCGCACGGACGACTGGACGGAGCTGACGCAAAACGCGCGTCCGTATTGAGAGAAAAATGCCGGAGAGGCGCAGGAAACCTTGGTAGAGTTACGTTCATGCGCCTCTTTCGGCAACCGGCACGACGGAAGCTGCGGATCATTCCGCTCATCGCAGCGACGTACTTCATGGTCTCCGGCGGACCCTACGGCATCGAAGATATTCTCGGCGGCGCCGGTTTTGCCAAGGCCATCGTCATCCTCGTGGTGCTGCCTTTTGTCTGGAGCCTGCCCACGACGCTGATGATCGGCGAACTGGCCAGCGCAATTCCTGCCGAGGGCGGATTTTATGTGTGGGTGCGGCGTGCGCTGGGACCGTTCTGGGGCTATCAGGAGGGCTGGCTCTCGCTGGCCGCCAGCATCTTCGACATGGCGATTTATCCGGCCATCTTCGTCGAATATCTCGGACGCTTCGAACCATCCTGGACCGCAGGCAGCCGCGGCTATCTTTGGTCGCTGCTGGTTGTCGTCGTCTGCTGCGCATGGAATCTGCGCGGCGCGCCGGCCGTCGGCGAAGGCACGGTCGGGTTGTTTGTCCTGTTGCTTGCACCGTTTGTCGTCTTCGTCGCCATCGGATTCTGGCACGGGCTGACGACGCACGTTGTCGTGCGCTGGGGCAGGACAGGGAGCGCTGCTTCGCTCAGCACCGCTATCCTCGTCGCCATGTGGAATTACATGGGCTGGGATAACGCCTCGACCGTCGCTCAGGAGGTCGAAAATCCGCAGCGCAACTATCCGCTGGCCATGCTCGCTGCGGCGATGCTCGTCGCTGTCACATATATTCTGCCTCTGGCTGCGGTGGCCATGATGGGCATCTCGGTCGCCAACTTCTCCACTGGCTCCTGGGCCGACGCGGCACGGATCATGGGTGGACCGCCGCTTGCCCTCGCCGTAGTGGCTGGTGGAGCAATCAACGGCTTCGGCATGTTCAACGCGCTCATGATGAGCTACACGCGTCTGCCCCTGGCCATGGCCGAGGATGGCATGTTGCCGCGCGCACTGGCACGGAAAAACAATCGCGGCGTCCCCGTCGTCTCGGTTGCCCTTTGCGGACTGGCCTGGGCGCTCGCACTCAATCTCAAGTTCGAGCGGCTCATCTCGATCGACCTCATCCTCTACGGAGCAAGTCTGCTGCTGGAGTTTGTCGCGCTCGTCGTCCTGCGCGTGCGCGAGCCAGACCTGGAACGCCCGTTTCGCGCCGGCAATCTCGCCTTTGCCACCGCTCTTGGCGTTGGCCCTGCAACGCTCATCGGCTATGCACTCTATGCCACGCGCGATGAGCGTCTCGGTGGCTTCTCCGCACTTGGCTTTGCGCTTGCCGTGGCGCTGCTCGGGCCGGTCTTCTACTGGCTTACGCTGCGCTGGCGCACACGCTCCCTTGCTCCCGCCGTCGGCGACTGAGGCAAGCTACTTGAGCGGCCCGGGCACGGTGGTGAGTTGTTTGCTGTGGATGGAGGCCCCGGTCTCCGGAATCGTCCCGTCGTTCACGCGCACCTCTGTCGGCTGGCCTTGGAGAAGAATCCGCACCGTCGCCTTCGCGCGTCCCGCTACCACGATCCGTTGCGTCACCGATGCCAGGTCGCTGATCACCTGCACCGGCACTTCGGCTCCCGCATATCCGTTGTTCGACAAACTCACGGCCACCAGATAGCTCCCGCTCAGCGCAGTTGGCGTGGTGAAGACGTTCTCCAGCGCAAAGTCCGGCAGCCCACGGTCGTGATAGACCCAGTCATTGAAAAACCATTGCAGATTGCGCTGCTGACCGGCGTCTTCCAGCAGATGCTCAAAGTACTGCGGCGTTGTGTCGGCGTTCGGATCATAGGCGCGCAACGCTGCCGAAAGCGTCTCATCCGTGACCAGCGAGCGCAGCATCCACAGCACATAGGCGGCCTTTGTGCGATAGTAAACCGGTGAAATCGCCGTCAGCAGCGGCTGTCCATCGCCTTCGCCCGGACTGGCCGGCTCAGCCAGAGCCAGCGCATTCCGCGCGTCGCCGAGCATCGCCAGCGCTTCTTCGCGTCCGCGCTGCTTTTCCATCCACAGCGTACCCATGAAGTGCGCTACGCCCTCGGAGAGCCACGCTCGCCGCGACATCACCCACGCATGCGTCAGCGCATGCGCCAGCACGCTGTCCAGCACTTCGGCAGAGGCGGCGCGCACCGGCGTCGCCAGCATTGCGCCGGTTTCAAACGGAATGTCTACGCTCTCCGGCAGTTCCAGGATGGTCAGTTGCGCATGCGGCGTTTGCCCCAGCCATCCGCGCAGAAACGGCAGCACCGCCGATGCAGCTTCCGACCACGCTTCCACGTTTCCTTCCGAAGTCGGCAGGCCCCACAACGTCGTCTCCGGCAGTTGGTGCGCTGTCCGCGCCGCCACAAAGATGCTTGGCGACTCAAAGCCCAGGGTTGTGCTCTCCAGCCGCCCGATAGCCAGGCTCGGAATCGTTGCATCCGTTGATTGCGTCACCGCGAGCGCGATTGGCTGCCCATCCACCAGAGCTACCGTCGGCGTCTGGCCCGCCGCGGCCTCCGCTGCGGTCGTCTCCAATGTCAGAGCCACTTGCAGATGCGCTCCAGAGAGTCCCAGCTTGTGCCGTCCGATCTCATCGAAGACGCGCGCGCCATCGCCCAGAATCGCCGGCACCGAGGTTACGGGATACCAGACCACATTTCCAAATCCGCGCAGACCGGTAAATCCGCTGGCAATCCGGTCCCAGTCCGAGGATTCCGCCACATTCTCCGGCGTTCCAATCGCCAGCAGGCGCCGCGCGGACTGCTCGATGCGTCCGGCGTAGGTCACGTCCACCTGAAGCTGTGCGCCGGGAGCCAGCGGCTGCGCCAGAGTCACCGTTGCCTCGTTCAGTTGCCCCGTGTGGTCCGTGTCGGAGTTCACCACGGACTGCGTAAAGACCGCGTCCCGGCCGTCGATCCTGATCTGTTGCCAGGCCAGCGAGGAAGAGAGCTGAAGTGGCAGATGCAGCAGCGGCACGGCGCCGGAGTTGCGCACCGTCACGAGCGCACGCACGGCCAGATAATGCTGGGCCGGGCGCAGATGTACATCCAGATCGAATGCGGTGTAGGCCACCGACCGTCGCTCAGCGTCTGTCGCTGCCGTTGGCAGCGCTGCGGCATTTTGCGAAGCCGACAACGCTGCACCCTCGCCGGTCGTCACGGTCTGCCCATCGTCATTGATGCGGCGCGAAAACAGGACCTTGCCGCCGGACGAAGTCGGCGATGGAGTCCCGGAATTCGTGGTTTGGGCAGAGGATGGCTGCGTCCCTGTTGGACTCTGTGCGCTTGCCGCGGCACCGGTCAAAGCCAGCGTCCAACCCAGGCAAATGCCAGCCAGCACAGTTGCAAGCTCGCCGGTGAGGTTCACGATGCGTTTCATGAACCCAGTCCTTTCTGCTTTTTGGGCTTTCGTGTTCCAGACACTCTTCCATCGGTCGTTACTGACAGATGGCTTCCGCGCTCCGCTGCCCGCCGCTGCCGCGCTGCTTCAAAGAGCACCACGGATGCTGCCGCAGAAACATTGAGCGAACTGACGCCGCCGGCCATCGGAATTCGCAGCAGGTGGTCACACGTCCGCCGCACCAGTTCATGCAGACCATCGCCTTCACTGCCCATCACGAGCACACAGTCGCCAGTAAAGTCGAACTGGTCGTAGTCCGTAGTCCCGCGTTCGTCCAGCCCGATCACCCAGAGGTTATTGCGTTTCAACTCCTCCAACGCGCGCACCAGATTGACCACGCGCGCAATGCGGAGATGTTCCTGCGCTCCAGCCGCCGCCTTGGCTGCAACCGCACTCAGCGGGGCGGCTCGTCGCTCGGTCATGACCACGGCGTCCGCGCCTGCTCCGTCGGCAGAACGCAGCAAAGCGCCCAGGTTTTGCGGGTCTTCCACGCCATCCAGCGCCAGCACCAGACGCGGCGCGCCCGTTGGCTCCACAATGTCCTCAATCGCCAGAAACTCCTGCGCGCGCACGATGGCCACCACTCCCTGATGCGCCGGCGTCCGCGCCATATCGTTCAGCGACTCGCGCGGCTCGGTGCGCACACGAATCTTCAACTCGCGGCAGAGGCTGACGATCGCCTCCAGCCGCTCATCGCGTCGCTCGCGCGCCACCAGAACGTGTTCAAACCGGCGTCGTCCCGCCTTCAAAGCTTCTTCAACCGGATGGATGCCATACAGAATTTGCATATCTTCCAGTGTAATGGGTTGCTTATCGGACGTTTATGAGCCAGGAAGGCACACACGTCACCGCTTTATCGGACCTTTCCGAACCATCATCGGAGTCCAGGAAGTCAGAACCGAAGCTAAATTACACATATCAAACCGGAATTGGGCCGTGTATCCGTCCATTTCACGGGAACAAAAGAATAAAGATGGAAAAAGTTGCGCAAAAAATACGTCCTGGGAACCGGAAGCATCGTCTAAACGTTCAGTATGAGTATGTTCGCCTCCATCCTTGCCGCGCGCGCCCATCCGGCCACTCAGGCTGACGAGCGGGAGCTTGTCCGCCAGGAGAATAAGGAGATTGCGGCTGGACTGAGACGCCAGGACCCCGGGCTGCTCGATCAATTGATCTTGCGCCATCAGCATCGACTCATGCGCTATCTGCTTTACCTCACAGGCAATCGGGAAGAGTCAGAAGACCTCTTTCAGGAGGTCTGGATGCGCGTGCTCGTCCGCGGAGGACAATACGATGCAAAAGCGCGCTTCGACACCTGGTTGCTCACCATTGCCCGCAATCTGGTCATCGACCAGCGCCGCAAACGCTCGGTAGCCAGCCTCGACGAGATTATCGCCAGAGCACATGAAAATGAAAGCTCTGCGGAATTTGAATTGGTCGCTGACGGACTATCTCCCTTCGAGCAATGTGCTGGTCTGGAAGATCGTACGCGTCTTGCCGCGGGTCTCATGGCGCTCGATCCCATCTACCGCGAGGTGCTTGTCCTGCGCTTTCATGAAGAACTTTCTCTGGAAGAGATCGCAAAAGTAACACAGGCTCCGCTTTCCACGATAAAATCGCGTCTGTATCGCGGCCTTGCGCTCATGAAGCCGATCGTGGCGCACGGCTGACCAACGCATCTCACCTGAAGCTGGAATTGTCCGCCATTCGGGTATGCGCGCATCATGGCCGGGGCTGCAAGCAGGAGAGTATCTGTGACAAGGGTGCGCCGGGATAACGACCGATCGCAAGCGGGGATTGCGCCACAGTACACTTCTGCGCAGGACACGGAACTGCTCACCACTCTTACCGGGCTGGATGCCGATCAGGGGCGCCATGCCGCTGATCGCACCCGTCGCGTCGTGACCAGTTCCGCCGGCAATCTCCGCGAACAGCGCGCCGTCAGCGGCAGAAGCCGCAATCTGGCCATCGCCGGAGCTGTCCTGGTCCTTTTGCTGATTACGCCGCTCATCTGGTCCGCAGTGGATAGCCTCGTCGGAGACCAGCATCTTACCGATACCGCCAGCCAGCTCAGCCTGCTCGGTTTGCTTGTCGGGTCCACCCTTATTGGAGCCATGCTTGTCGCCGGTTGGTGGCGCAATCGTCGATAAAGATCGCTCAATTTTGCTTCGGATGCAACTTCCCACAGGAAAAATTCGTCTGAAATGATGGAAGGTAACGCCTTTTTGCGGTATCCTTTCGCAACGGCGAAAGGATACCGTAGCAGGTGACAGCGGCGACGAGTAGTCGTGGCTGGAGATGAACGCAATGCGCAACGCACCATCCATGCCGTTTGAAGACGAAGCGAAGCTGATCCCGCTCTGGTCGATGATCGCCGCTGGAGTCGCTTTTTTGCTCGTCGAGTACTACTTCTGGTTTGTGCTCCCAGCCCATCGACACCATCCTGGACCGCCGATCGCACTCCGAACATACTTTAACCTTTCATGGGGATTGCTGGCTGCTGTTTACTGCCTCATGGTCGGCTATGTCAGTGCAGATGCGCCGCGACGCTCCATGAGCGCTCGATTCTGGATGCTTGTCTGTATGGTGCTTCCCGGCGGAATCGGCACGGTCATCTATTTCCTGCTGCGCCTGCCACCTACCTCTACGTGCCCAGCCTGCGGCACACACATCCAGAGCGACTTTCACTTCTGTCCGCAATGCGCCTGGCAGGTGACGGCAAGCTGCGGAAACTGCCATCGCAGTGTTCTCGCCACCGATCAGTACTGCACCCGCTGCGGCCATGAACTCGCACACGATCATATGCCTGCCCGCCTGCGGATGGTTGTTGACTGATGCGCCTGCTTGTCGCAGGTCCAGGCGATGGTGTGCAAGCCTGGTTGAAATGAAATTTCTGTAACCTGATTGAAAACTTCCGAATCTGATAGTTATGGCCACCCCTCAGCCCGGTTCGATCGCACCCCCAGGCACGCCGACTCATCCCATGCGTGCCCTTGTCATTGACGATGAACAACTGGCTCGTGAAGAACTGAGGTTTCTGCTTGATTCGGTAGGAAATGTGCAGGTTGTCGATGAGGCCACCAACGGCATCGAAGCGCTGGAAAAGATTCAGCGTCACCAGCCCGATGTCATTTTTCTCGATGTCCAGATGCCTGGCCTCGATGGCTTCGGCTTGATCCGTCACCTGATTGAACACCCCCCTGCGTCGCAGTTGCCCCAGATCGTCTTTGCCACTGCCTTTGACCAGTACGCGGTGCGTGCCTTTGACGTCAACGCCGTGGACTATCTGCTCAAGCCCTTCGATCCACAGCGCATCGCTCAGGCGATTGAGAAGACGCGCGCACGCCTCGCCGAGCAGCGGGTCGATGATCGGCCCCGCGAAGCCGAGATGGCCGCATTGCTGGAGATGCTCGACCGCCATCGCTCCACAGTGGCACCACCCAGAACCGGCAAGCTGATCGTCCAGGTGCAGAGCCGCATGCTCCTGGTCGATCAGACCGAGATTTGTTACGCCTCCATCGACGAAGGCACCATTCACGTCGCTACCCCCACGATTGAGGGGCAGTCCAAGTGCCGTACCCTCGAAGAACTTCTGGAACTGCTCGACCCGCAGATCTTCTGGCGCGCTCATCGCGGCTTCGTTGTCAATATCAATCACATCCGCGAGGTTGTCCCCTGGTTCAAATCCAGCTACCAGCTTCGTATGAACGACCGCGCGCATACTGAGATTCCTGTCAGCCGCGCTCAGACCAAACGTCTTCGCGAACTCTTCCGTATCTGAAGCTCCCCGCACACACCCGCCCGCGGATTCGCTATGCTAGGCAGTGAGGACAACGCACCATGAAGCTCCTGGATTTTCTTGCTGGCGGATTTATCGACACCTTCGGCATCACTCGCCCCGATGCCGGAGAAAAGAAAAACGCCGCCCGCGTCATCGTCCTCATGATCCTCGGCGTCGTCGTGTTCGTAGCAGCCATCTTCGGTCTCGTCGTTCTCGTCATCAGCAGATAAGCATTCTCCGCTTTTGACCCTGCTCCCGCCTTTGTTCTTGCAGTTGTTTTTGTTCTTGTCTTTGTTTTTTGTTGTCATTCCCGCAGGGAATCTGCTTCTGCTTTTCTTCGCGCCCTCACCCATCCGCGACCAACGGAAGCGCCACACCTGTCCGTGGCGAGCAAAGCGCGCGGCTGCTCCACGCAGTGGCAGCATGCAATGGCTGGAAACCTTTTTTACAAAGTTGGCATGCAATTATTCATATTTGTGCCATACTATCTTTCCAGCATCTGTCCTGCGCCCAAACCAGACGGCAGGGCAAGCGCAAATAGTTGCAAATCAGTATATATTTCGCCATTTTTTTGCTGGCAAGAAAATAAATACCCCTCCCCCCTGGGGGGGTAACCGCTCTCATAGCTAACTGGTTAATTCTGAAAATTCAATCCATAGTATTGATATGTAATAAGTTATAGTCATTTCTGCGCTGCTCAGCCAAAAACAGACTTTATTCCCCGATCACGCGTAGCCCGGTTGAAGCAGCCTGTTCGTGCGCGTGATAGCTGGAGCGAACCAGCGGCCCGGACTCCACGTGGCGAAAGCCCATCTTCAGCGCTTCGGTTTTCAGCTCGGCAAACTCCGTCGGTGTGTAAAGCCGCGTCATCGGCAAATGGTCGCGCGAGGGGCGCAGATATTGTCCGACGGTCAGAATGTCGCAGCCCACTGCGGCCAGGTCACGAAAGACCTCCAGTAGTTCGCGCGTCTCTTCACCCAGACCCACCATCACGCCAGATTTCGTCACTCCTGCAGGATTCACCTCTTTGGCGTACTCCAACAGGCGCAGCGTCCGCTCGTAGCGCGCGCCTGAGCGCACAACGCGATAGAGCCGCGGGACAGACTCGGTGTTGTGGTTCAGCACCTCGGGCCGTGCCTCGACCACCACGCGAATCGCCTCTTCGCTGCCCTGAAAATCCGGAATCAGCACCTCGATCTGGCAGCCTGGTGCCGCGCGCCGAATCTCCTCGACTACCTGCGCAAACATCTGCGCGCCGCCCATCAGATCGTCATCCCGATTCACGCTGGTAATCACAGCATGCCGCAAGCCAAGCTGCGCCACTGCCTCGGCCACGCGCCGCGGCTCGTCCCAGTCCAGCGCTTCGGGTTTGCCCTTGGGTACGGCGCAGAAGCCGCAGCGGCGCGTACACAGATTGCCCAGCATCATGAACGTTGCCGTCTGGTGCTGCCAACACTCGCCGATATTCGGGCAATGCGCGCTCTCGCAGACCGTGTGCAGTCCCAGCGAGCGCGCCAGCCGCTTCAGGCTATGGTAGTTCTCGCCCATCGGCGCAGGCGCGCGCAGCCACTCCGGTTTGGGAGCGGCCACGCGGCGCGCCGGTTCAATCTGCACCAGTTCCATGCCTTTATTTTAGCCGTCCAATCCATGCGCGGCCCGATTGCTTTCACTTCCCGTCAAAACCCGCCGGAATCTCCGCCGGCAGCGTCGCCGGCGTGCTCGCGCCCTTGACGTAGTGCGTATACCAGGCCAGCCACCGCTTGTAACGATCCACAATGAAGCTGGGCCGCGTGAAGCCGTGGAACTGATCCGGATAGACCACCAGCTCTGTCGGAATATGCAGTTCCTGCAACGTCTGGTACATCTGTTCGCCGCCTACCAGAGGCACGTTGAAGTCGCGCGTCCCGCCCATATACATGGTCGGCGTGTGAATACGCTTATCGGCCTCCAGCAGCGGATAGCTCAGCTTGATGTAGAGATCGCGCGCCTTCCACGGATCGCCCAGTTCGTAGTGATATTGCAAAATGTACTCATCCACGCCAAAGAACGAGAACGGCATCGCCATTCCAGCTCCGCTGATCGCGGATTTGAAGCGATCCGTCGAGGCTGAAGTATAGTCCGTCAGGATGCCTCCGTAACTCCAGCCGCCGATGCCCAGATGATCCGCATCCGCGCCACCACTGGCCACAGCCTCGTCCACCGCTCCCAGCAGGTCCATCACTTCCAGGTGGCCCCAGTCGCCGGCAATCGCTTTGGCATAATCCTGCCCGCGCCCCGCGCTGCCGCGATAGTTCACATTCAGCTCCGCAAAGCCGTTGGCTGCAAACCACTGCCGCATGAAGTCGAAGGCGTGCTGATCCTGCCCGTTTGGCCCGCCGTGAATGAAGAGAATCGTTGGTACTTTCTGCCCCGCCTGCCAGCCAAGCGGCCTGGTGATGAGGCCATGCACCTCGGTCCCGTCCTTGCTGTGCGAAGTCAGGTCTTCGGTCGTCGCAAGCTGCAACTCTGCGACAAGGCTGTCATTCACGTGCGTCAAAGCGCGCAGGCTCTTGCCTTCCAGCGCAAAGACCTCATCTGGATGCGCGTCGTCCGTGTGGATGACGGCGATTTTGCCTGCCTTGCAGGTCATGCTCATCGTCACGCTTTCGCCTGCCAGCAGCCGCTCCGCGCCGGGTCCATTCTGCTCCACCACGGACGGATACTCCGAGCGATCATCGGTCATCAGATAGATCAGCTTCCCGTCGCTCGTGTAGCAGGGCTGTCGCGCTGCGCGGTCCAGCTTCGCTGCCGGATATGTCACCTTCCCATCCAGCGTCACTACGGCCGGACGCGCCTGACTATAAAGCGCCAGCCTCGGCTCAGCTCCCTGGGTATATGCAATCGACTTTCCATCCAGCGACCAGGCCAGCCCGCCGTATCCGCCATCCGGACCCGTCCATGTCGTCAGTTTCTTCGCCGCCGATCCGGCCTTTGCGTCCACCACAAAAACATCTGTGTTGTACGTGCGATCCGGATCGGGATCGTGATTGCTGGTGAAGGCGATCATCGTGCCATCCGGCGACCACGAGGCGCTGCGTTCGTCCACGCCGTGGTCGGTCGTCAGCTTGGCCACCTTGCCCGTCGTCAGATCGTCCAGATAGAGCGCCTGATGCTCATCGTCGCGCAGATAGCCTTCGACATCCTCTTTGAAGTGGTAGCGATCAATGACGATCGGCAGTGGCTTTTGCGGCGTGTCAGCTTTGGCCTCCAGCTTCGCGTCCGGACGTTCCTT
>JAJZHE010000238.1 GCA_021804655.1 Acidobacteriota bacterium | reverse complement strand
GATCCAGTCAAACGAAAAGCGGCATCAAGGCACGAAGACTGATCAACGCCACCTCGCAAAACTACCCCGCTGATCGCCGCGAACTCAATTGATGTTGATGCAATCGCCCCGCTTGCCCAGATCGCCAGAAATCAAACTCTGCCGCTGCTAGACTGGAATGGCAATGATCCTGCCCTTTGTCCGAGAAATCTTCGCCGAGCTGGAGGCCACAGACGGCTTTGAACAGGTGCGACGACATCTGGAGCGAGGCATGGGCCGCAGGCGCGTCAGCGGATTGACGGCGACAGCTCGCGCTCTGGTGGTGCCGCTCTTTGCGCGCGCGGCAAAGATGCCGGTCATCGTCGTCGTTCCAGACAACAAAGCCGCCGAAGCCTTGGAAACCGCGCTGCGCGCAGGCTGCGAACTGACCGGCACAGTCGATACAAAAAACCTCGCGCGCCTGCCGGCCCACGACGTGCTGCCTTTTGAAAATATGTCGCCGCATCCGGATATTCAGGAGCAGCGCGCAGCCGTACTGTGGAAGTTTGTAACCGGCTCTGTCACTTTGCTGATTGCACCCGTCGAGGCGCTTGCTCTGCGCCTCTTTGAACGGAGCTACTACGCCAATCTCGCGCTGCGCCTTGAGCGCGGCGAAGAGATGGATATCGAGATGGTCACCGAGCATCTCGCCAGCGTGGGTTATGAGTTGGTGGACCTGGTAGAGATGCCCGGGCAGTTTGCGCGGCGCGGCGGCATCCTCGACGTCTATTCGCCGGAGTCGGATCGTCCGGTACGTGTCGATTTCTTCGGTGATGAAATCGAATCGATGCGTAAATTCGACCCGGAGACGCAGCGCTCAGCCTCCACTGTAGACGAAGCCCTGCTGCTGCCCCTCACAGAGACACCGGCAACGGAAAAAATGCTTGCCGCCGTGCATGCACGGCTCAGCCGCGAACGACTCGCTGCCAGCGACGATGCAGAGATGGCCGATGCGCTGCAGTTGCAGGGTGCAACCATCTTCCCTGGATGGGAGTTCTTCGCCGCATCCAATCATGCAGAGACTTACCTGACGCGGCTACTGCCACGCTGCACAGTTTTTGTGGAAGAGCCAGCCATGGTGCGCAATCAGATCGAGCGCTGGTGGAACAAGGTCGAGCAGCGGCATGAGAGGTCGGGGATGGGATCGCTGATCCGGCCCGAAGATATTTACATTCGCCCAGAGATTTTGCAGGGTATTCTTGGCTCTCATCCTGGCCTCGATCTCGACCAACTCGGTGCCGTGGATATTCTCGATACCGACACCACGATCGGAGAAGTTGAGTTTGCCACGCGTCCGACTCTGCGTTTTCACGGCTCCATTCCAGCCTTTGTGGAGCAAGTGCGAAGCCTCATGGAACAGCAGCAGCGAACGGTGATCGCTGTACCGCACCAGGGCGAAGTCGAGCGCATGGCCACCGTGCTCCGCGAATACCAGCTACCTTACCGCATTGGAAGCCGCAATCCGCACCCCGGCAGCGAGAACCTCTACGATGAGACCAGCCATCTCGCCGGCGACCTGCGCGTACCGGTGATTGTGCGTGCCCAGCTTGCTGCCGGTGTCAGCCTGAGTGACGCGCGTCTGACCATCTTCGGCGCCAACGACATCAACGACGAGATGGACATCTCCGCGCGGCTGGAGCCTCGCAAATCAAAGACGGCTGCATTCGTCTCCGACTTCCGCGATCTAACCGTTGGCGACTACGTCGTGCACGTAGAGCACGGAATCGCCCGCTACCAGGGATTAAAGGAGATCGAGCAGGACGCAATGCGTGTCGAGTTTATGGTGCTGGAGTTTGCCGAGCAGGCTCGACTCTACGTACCGCTGACTCGCCTCGATCTCATCCAGAAATATCGCTCGACCGATGCAGGACCAGCTCCCGAACTGAACCGCCTTGGATCCCAGCAGTGGACGAAAACCAAGGCGCGCGTCAAAAAAGCGATGGCGGATATGGCCGACGATCTCCTGAAACTCTATGCGGAGCGTCAGGCAGCGCGCGGACACGCCTTCAGCGCCGACAACGAATTTCAGCGCGAGTTTGAAGAAGCATTCGACTTCACTGAAACCGACGATCAGTTGAACGCAATCGAAGACATCAAGCGCGATATGGAATCGGAGCGTCCGATGGATCGTCTGCTCTGCGGCGACGTCGGCTACGGCAAAACCGAAGTCGCCATGCGCGCAGCCTTCAAAGCCGTACAGGATGGAAAGCAGGTCGCTGTACTCACGCCCACCACGATCCTTTCCTTCCAACATTTTGAAACCTTTCGCAAGCGTTTTGCCCAGTTCCCCATCAAGGTAGAGATGATCTCTCGCTTCCGCACTCCAAAAGAGCAAAAAGCGATTCTGGAGCAGGTTTCCACCGGAAAAGTGGACATTCTCATCGGCACCCACCGCCTCTTCTCCAAGGACATTCAGTTTCAGGATATCGGCCTGCTAATCATCGACGAAGAACAGCGCTTCGGCGTCAAACACAAGGAGAAACTCAAGGAGTTGCGGCGCGCTCTCGATGTGTTGGCAATGAGCGCCACGCCAATCCCGCGCACCCTGCACATGTCGCTCGTCGGGCTGCGCGACATGAGCGTCATCGAAACTCCGCCCAAGGACCGCATGGCCATCCAGACCGTCGTCGCAAAATTCGATGAAAAGCTCGTCCGTTCCGCCGTCGAACTGGAGCTGGAGCGTGGTGGCCAGGTCTACTTCGTCCACAATCGCGTGGAGAGCATCTACGAAATTGGAATGCGCATTCAGGAGCTGGTGCCCGCTGCGCG
>JAJZHE010000237.1 GCA_021804655.1 Acidobacteriota bacterium | reverse complement strand
CCAGCGCATTCTTTATCTTGGCCTCATCGCAGTTGCGCTGCTGCTGCTGCGTTCATCCTTGTCTGGCTGATCGCTAAAGCATTTTCCGGAAAGGTGTAGACCAAAACCATTCTGCGGATTGGATTTTTCCTCAAGAAAAATCCACCCTCATGAACTTCAGAAAGTTCACAGTATTCCGGAAAATGCCTTAAAGCTTGTTTCATACATAAGCGAAAGCCAGAAGCCGCCCGGATCAACCCCGCGATCAAAGCGGGCTGACGAACCGCGACGAAGCCACCGAGGTATAGATGAAACACGCTCTACGGCGCGCTGGCCGGCAACATCGTCGCCGTCGAGCCATATCGCTGATAGTCGCTGTAACTGGCATCAAAAACCTTGTGCCACTTCTGGTCTTCAGAAACCAGTTCCGCATGAATCCGCAGCGGCAGCAGCGCAGTTTCCTCTCCCATCTTCTGCGGAGCATAGTCATACATAAAACCGATTTCCATCCCGGGTTTCAGGTCTTTCCGCGGCTGCACCGGACGTTCAATATGTATCATCTGCATCGTCTGCGCATCGAGCGTGATGCGCATAATTTCGCCCAGATTGGCGTCCTTGCAGAAGTGCGTGTCGGCAAGCGTAAGCGGATGAATCCATCGCTCGATCAGAATGGACCCCGGCCCGGATGGCAGCAGCTTATAAGAAACACAATGAACCGAAACAGGCAGAATCGACGGGTTCTGGTTGGTGAAGACATCTGTCAGATAAAGTGGAATATTCTTCGGCGTCTTGGATACAGGCTTGCCATTTTCCGTCAGGAATTTCGCCTCTTCCGTTACGCGATCGAGGAATTTGGGAAGCGGACGGTGCGTCATGCGGATATGCGCAGTGAAGTGGACTTCTCGTTTAAGCTTCTGTCCGTCATACCACCGCGAATCCCCCTGTTCCATCCCGATCACATTGGGCAGCAGCGTAGTGTAGCGAGCAAGCTGGAGCCGTGCCTTCTGCAGAATGGCATCGAGTCCATCCGAAGTATTTGCTCGTTCCGCCTGCGGCGACGTTACAGTCTGGCTCGACGCCGGACCCGGTGTCTGCGATTGCGCCTGCGATTGCGGCAGGCAGCAAAATGCTTCCGCTATCATCGCCGCAGCCACAAATAACCGTCTCGTTCGGCCTTTGATCATTCGTGCCTCTATTGTCGAACAAGTTGACATCAAGCAGGTACGCGTTCGCAACAGATTCAGAATTTACAGCGTCGCAGGCTCCGCTTTGCGCAGCCCGCAGAGCGCTCCCCACGCATCAAACGCCGCCAGCGCCTGCTCACAGACCAGCCTATGCCGCTCCTTCTTGTCGCGAATGCGTTTGCGCGTCTCCTCATCCAGATGCGGCAACAGGTCAAAGGTGATATTTGCAGGCTGGAAGTGTTTTGCCTCAGCCTGCGTGATGTAGTGCGTCAGCGAACCGAGCGCCGTCGCACGCGGCGCCGGTGTTGGCTCTTCGCCGTGCCTCAGCGCTGCGGCATAGATGCCGACGAGCAATCCCGAGGCCATCGATTCGGTATAACCCTCCACGCCGGAGATCTGTCCGGCGAAGAGCAGGTCCGGACGCGTACGCAGCCGCAGGCACGCATCCAGCAGCCGCGGCGAGCAGATGTACGTGTTGCGATGAATCTGTCCAAAGCGTAGAAACTTCGCGTTCTCCAGTCCGGGAATCATGCGCAGAATGCGCGCCTGTTCGCCGAACTTCAGATGATTCTGGAAGCCCACGAGATTGTAGCTGTCCGCGCGCAGATTTTCCTGTCGCAACTGCACCACCGCCCACGGCGTTTTGCCGGTGCGCGGATCGCGCAGGCCGACCGGCTTCATCGGGCCAAAGCGCAGCGTATCCGGCCCGCGCCGCGCCAGCACCTCGATCGGCAGGCAGCCCTCGAAGTACTCCGCTTTTTCCCACTCCCGCGCCTCGGCCAACTCAGCCGTCACCAGCGCGTTCAGAAACGCCTCATACTCCTCGCGCGTCATCGGGCAGTTGATGTAATCCGCGGTGCCCTTGTCCCAGCGCGCGGCAAAGTACACGCGGCTCATATCAATCGAGTCCGCCTCCACAATCGGCGAAATCGAATCGTAAAACGCCAGATGCTCGCTGCCCGTCAGCCGCGCAATCTCCATGCTCAGCGCATCGGAGGTCAGCGGTCCGGTCGCGACGATGGTGAGCGCGTAACCGCCTGGCTCCAGCGTCGTCACCTCTTCGCGCACCACGCGAATCCGCGGCTCCCGCACAATCGCCTCGGCAATCCGCCGCGAAAACTCGACGCGATCCACGGCCAGCGCGTGGCCCGCCGGAACCGCCGTCGCGTCGGCCAGATCCAACAAGCGAGAACCGGCGCGGCGCATCTCCTGCTTCAGCAGCCACGGTGCCGTATTCGGCGACTCGCTCTTCAGCGAATTCGAGCACACCAGCTCGCCAAACTCCGTCGTCTGGTGCGCCGGCGTCAGCACGCGCTGCCCGTCCACCTCGCGCCGCATCTCAAACAGGTCCACGCCACATCCCAGGCGCGCCGCCGTCAGCGCCGCTTCCGGCCCGGCCAGTCCGCCGCCAATCACACGAATGCGCGGCTCGCTCACAATCCATCCTCCTGTGTGCTCACGCCCGGTGCCAGCCTGGCCAGCCGCGCAATCGCCTCCGGCTCCATGCGTACGTTGCGCCATTCGTCGAGGAAACGTCCGCCCAGCGAGCTGTAAAAATCAATCGCCGCCGTATTCCAGTCCAGCACCTGCCACTGCAACCGCGGGCAGCCGTGCGCATGCGCTGCCGCTGCCACCTGCGC
>JAJZHE010000090.1 GCA_021804655.1 Acidobacteriota bacterium | reverse complement strand
CAGCGATGGAGGTGAACTTCATATCGAGCGGAAACCGATTGTCAAACCAGGTGAACGCCGCCGTGTTCCACATCAGCCCGTAGCCCTTGCTGGAAATCAGCAGCGGAATCGCAACATCCGTGTTGTTCTGCCCCAGTTCCACCGTCGCGCCGCGATAGTTGAACATGCCGCTTTGGTGCTGGCCCAATCCATAGACGGCTTCGTTCATCGATGGAGAAAATCGATCCGTCACGCGGAAGGTGGCCTCGCCGTTCTGCTCCACCGGCTCATAGGTACGCGGCACACTGTTGCCTTCGTTCAGCAACGGTGCCCCGCTGACGGTACGAAACGAAAGATTGCCGCGCTCGATATTCAGCTTGACCTCAAGCTGCGCTGTCTTCAGGGTGGCCGCTCTTGCATCCTGGGTGAAGGTAAACGGCGCACCCGGGCAGGACTGACGGGCATCGAGCATCCAGGGACGCGGCGAGGTTGCCGGTGAGGGCGCTGGCGTGGCGACAACGTGAATCACCGCGTCCGAGCACACGGTCAGGCTCAGAACCTCCTGTCCTGCGATCGCGCGAAGGCCGTGACTGGTCTGCTCGACTTGCTCCGGCGGCGGTCCTGCCGCTTTCTGGCCCGGCATCTGCGCTGCCATCCCGACAGTGCTACAGGCGATCAGCACAACGGGAATGGCTCGAAGAAGCTCAGGCGGCACGCGCCGCGCCCCGGCACAAAATCGGAAGTTCATCGGATGACCTCTTTCCAATTGCCTCTGCCCGCATCGGACGCCAGCCGCTCGGACAGCCATCAGCCGTTCCGGACTGGATGTCAACAACCTGTTGAGACACCACATTCTAGAGCCTGTTCAATCGATCCGGCGAGGCTTCCATCCGCGGCAGAAGACCCGCCATCGAAGTGGGTCTCCAGCATCTGTCGCAGCGATCGAGCTGAGAGCAAACGTGCTCTGCTTACCGGCAACCCGGCGTGAAACAGAGATTCTTGCTGAAGAAGGGCATCACATGGTTCTGAAACCGGTCCGCAACAGCGCTGGTATGCGTGCCGGAGTAGATTTCGAAGCTGTTTGCGATTCCGTAGCTATCGAGGATGTTGTGCAGCTTGGTCGCATCGAATCGCAGCCCATCCTGATCGCCCACGTCCATCGCAATGGCGCGGTACTGCTTGAGATTACCGACGTACTGATCGACGAACGCCAGCGGTGAGTTGGCCGTGTATTTGGCCACGATCTCCGGCACAGGAACTCCATCTTTGGTCGGCAGATCAAAATAAAGCGGAGGGTTCTTCGGATCGGGCGCCCAGGCCGCCGCCGTTGCATACTGTGCGGAGGCGAAGCCGGGAGACTGCGCCGCAAGATCAGCCGGAGACTTGGCCGCCGCAACCTTCTTCTCGCTGGCAATCGCCATCGCCTTCATCCGATCGCTCGGGCCTGGTCTGCCGCCGGTCATCGAAGACATGCAGCAGGGACTCATGATGTAGAGCGCGCCGAAGACATCCGAGTGCTTCATGCCAATGCGCGACGCGCCATAGCCTCCCATCGAATGCCCCACCAGCCCGCGACTGGTACGATTCGGAATCGTCCGGTAATGCGCATCGATGTATGAGACCACGTCGCTGGCGATGTAGTTCTCAAAGTCGCCCGTCGTCATGGAGCTGGAGTACATCGAACCGTTGTAGATGGTCTTGGAATCCGGCAGCACGACGATCATCTCGTGCGCGCCCTGGGCAAACGCGCCTTCGATGGTCTGCGGAACGTGAATCTCGTGCGTCCACTGCTCCGCGCCAATGGAATAGCCATGCAGCGCATAGACCACCGGATATCGCCGATGCTTATCTTTCTGATAACTCGGCGGCAGAAACACGATCACGTCACGGTCAACGGCATCGCCTTCCAGATTGCCTTCAAGGTGCGTGCCGTGAATCTTGATGTGCTCGACCGTGTCCGGTTTTGCGCCGGGGATGACGTCGGGCACAATCGTTTTCACCTGCGCCGTGAGCCATGAACTCGGCGACATCACGGCCAGCGAAATTGCGCTTGCCAGGAACCATTGCATTCTCTTCATCTGAATCTTCCCTTCAAAATTCTGGTTGATGCACCCGGCCCATTACTGCACCGGATACGAATAGATGCTCACGCTGAATGGACGCACGGTGATCGTCTCCGGCAACGGCCCAAGCGACTGTTTCTCGACCTGTACTTCCGGTTTCTTGTCCACCTGGACCGTCGCGTTCAGGGAGTCCGGAGCCATGCGCCACATCGTACCCGCGCTGGCCAGCTTCGAGCCATCGATTGCGATTTTGATGCTCTGCGGAGAGTCCGATGGATTGATTACAGCGATTGCCAGCGTCCTGCGGTCTTCGCTAAACGCCGCGCTCACATCGAGCGGATACGTTGGGCTGCCCGGATTCACTGCGGGCTGATCGCCGCCCGCTGGAAACACGGGCTTCGGCTGCGGCGAGTCGCCGGTCACCGCGACAGGGATCGTACCGAAGTGGTCACGGTACATCTTAAAGAGCATTCCAGTCGGGTTCAGGATCGCTTCCGTCCGGTTCTCGCTCATCATCGCGGTTGCAAAGGTGACCGCGCCCATCTGGAAGACGTCCGAGTGACGAAACATCTCGTGAAAGGCCCACGCGTACGCTGGAACCGTCTTGTACGAATTCGGCACACCGCCAAAGTATGCCCACTCGTCGATGGCGATCGGAACCGGCTTCGCGCGCAGAGCGGGAATCAGCCTGAGATATGCCTCGTAATGCTCATACTTCGCGCGTACCTGCACGGCGGGCGCGCGTTCCCACTCGATGAGCGAAAGCGGCGGATTGATCGGCACCTTCTTTTGCAGCTTGATGTCGGTGTGCTGTGTGCCCGATGCGTAGTAGTGCTCGCTGATCATGTCGATGTTGCCCAGGCAGTGGAGGATCAACTGGCCCGTCCAATCCGCCGACGAGAGATAGTCAGGAATATATTGGCCGTTGATGCGTCGCGCCTGGTCGGCGCCCTCCATCACGTCCGGCATCGCTCCCGGCGCAATCAGTGTGATCGACGGATCCACTTGACGCATCGCCTTGGCAAAGAGGTTGTACTTCAGCTCGAATTGCGGCAACGCCATCGCGCCCATCTGATAGTCGCCCCACGCCTCGTTGCCGATTCCCCAGAATTTCACATGATAGGGGGCAGGATGTCCGTTTGCCGCACGCCATTTGCCCATGGGTGTCGTGGCTGCGCCGTTCGCATACTCCACCAGTTGGCGCGCCGACCAGGCATCGCCAAATCCCGCATTCACCGTGATGTACGGATCGACCCCCAGCAGTCGGCAAAGCGTGACGAATTCATCCGTGCCCACATCGTTCGGCTGCACCGCGTGCCACACAGGATCGAAGATTGGCGGCCGTTTGTCGATGTCGCCCACCGCATTGCGCCACTCATACGCGGAGACGAAGTTGCCGCCGGGAAAGCGCAGAACGCCAAAGCGCAACTGCTTCAGCGCCGCGATCACTTCCGGTCGGAAGCCGTCGATATTGTCCGCTGGCATCAGCGAAACCGCGCCAACGCGGAAGGAACCGGTGCCGGTGCCGACGATCTCCAGCGTTGCGTCATCGGTGTCGGCATCGGAGGTGAAGCGCATCGGAAATTTGCGGAAGGATTGTCCGGCAGCGCGAATCGTCACCGTCTGGCGATCCGTCGCCTTCTTACCCCAGATCAGCGTGACCCTGACCACCGCGCCAGCAGTACCAGCAAGCACGATGCGTCCCGTGTACGCCTTGCCTGCGCGCACCGCGATCCCCGACTGCGTCAGGCCATGCGGCTCCGTCGCACTCAACTTCACCAGCGGCGTCTGGTCTCCGGTATACGGCGCTTTCGTGTCCATGCTGACCACATCGGCCCCCCCGATCGGTGACCACCACCGCGTGGGAGTCCTGCGGAAACGCGGGTTTCCCGCTGCGTTGCCCATCACCGGCGGTGGCGTGGGCGCGCTCGTCGCAACCGGGTAGAAGAACTTGCGATCGACAAGCATCTCCGACCAGATTCCGTTGTTCACGATGTCACCGCCGTGCTCCAGAAACTGACCGTAGATGTTCTTCGAGATCGGCGCACCTGTCTTCGACGTATCGATCGTGGCGTGGACGGCGCGCGTCTGTGACCACACGGCGCAGGGCAGCACCAGCAAAGTTAGCAGACACGCTGCCAGCAAAAGTTTTTTCGCAAACTTCAGAAACGAAGGCATGGTGCGAATTCTCCTCCTACGGAATGGTGCAAAATATCGATGCACGAGTTTTGGTTGCCGTTTTGCCAGGCGAAGCAGGTCTCCATCAAACGCGGCCCGCGGTTATGGTTTCATCGAGACGACAGTCACGGATCGGGGTGCTGCTATCAGCGAAATTCTGCCGTTCTGAAGCGTGACTGCCACCGGTTTCGACACCACGACATCCGGCGATGCAAAGGTGTTGACGCTGTCCACCGCGGCTCCGGTCAAGGTCTCCGCGCGGACCGATTTTGCGGTGACGCCAGTCAGATCTGCTTCGATATGAACAGGGCTTTCCGGATCCAGATTGGTGATCTCCAACAGCATTTTTCCGTCCACAGCCTTCGCGGCGATGGCATCAACCCGTGGCAGTGATATCCCTCCATGCGTATATGTGCCTGCATCGAAAGTCACCGGCAGAAATGTTGCGTCCTGGAAGGGAACATACATCTTGAAAACGTAGTAGGTCGGCGTCAGAACCATCTTCTCCTTGTCGGTCAGGATCATCGCTTGGAGCACGTTGATCATTTGCGCGATGTTGGCCATGCGCACTCGGTCAGCGTGACGGGCAAAGATATTCAGGTTCAGCGAAGCAAGCACGGCGTCGCGCATGCTGTTTTGCTGGAAGAGGAACGCCGGATTCGTGCCCGGGAGCGGCGCGTGCCAGGCACCCCACTCATCCACCGTCAACATCACTTTTTTCTCCGGGTCGTACTTGTCCATTACCGCCTCCTGCTTACGCAGGAACGCGTCCATGAAGAGCGTTGACTTCAGCGCCTTCACATAGTCATCCACACCAAATTTTGCCGAATTTGTGGACGGCGGCCAGCCGTTCGGAACGGTGTACCAATGTAGCGAAACTCCGTCGATATCCCAGGACCACGTGTGCTTCTTCCACGCCTGCATCACTGCTTCCGTCCACTGCGTATCCGGCGTTCCGGGTCCAACAGCGATCTTCAACATCTTGTCCTTGCCGCTCTGCGCCGGGTTCATATTCTGCACAAAGCGGCTGTACACCTTCATCAGGCTCACATAGTAGTCCGGCGTCATCGCGCCACCGCAGTCCCAACTTTCGTTGCCAAGGCCCACGAATCCGATCTTGTACGGCGCAGCATGCCCGCTCGCCGCGCGCTCCTTAGCCAAAGCCGTTGGCGCAGCCGCGGTCATATATTCCAACCACTCAGCCGCTTCCTCCGTCGTTCCCGATCCGATGTTGATCGACACATACGGCGTGCTGCCGATCTGCTGGATAAAGTCCATGAACTCGTCGGTTCCAAAGGCATTCGTATCGATTACGTCGCCCCATGCTGTATTCACGGTCGCCGGACGCTTGTCACGCGGACCAACCCCATTGCGCCAGTGGTACTGGTCCGCAAAACAGCCGCCCGGCCAGCGAACGTTGGGAACCTTCAACGCACGCAAAGCGGTCACCACGTCGTTGCGGATGCCGCGCGTGTTGGGAATCGAAGAATTCGGTCCCACCCAGATGCCGCCGTACAACCCATTGCCCAGATTCTCGGCAAACTGTCCAAACAGATTGCGATTGATCTTCGCTCCAGGCTTCGATGCATCGACGGACAGGTGGATGGTGTCGGCTGCCTTCACCGGCAACATTGCAAACAGCAGTGCCAAACCAGGCAGGAATCTGTACTTCATGAGGTTCTCCGGCAAACAAACGGAACCGCCGGGCTGTGATCAAACGAAGCCATGATCTGCCCGGCTTCGCTTTTTACCATTCCAGCTTTCAGTCCAGTTGTTGAACCTCTAGACGTTACAGAGAAATACTGGACGCGACAAGTCAAAAAAATCGTTTTAGTCAGATCGATTTCGTCGATGGCTCCTCCCACCCGGAAGTCGATCCACCTGCATCACATTTTCGGAACTTTTCAGCAGGTTCATACCTGCGCCGCGATCCTGCGCTTCGCGCAAACAGACCCACGCGTATCACTAGATTCCCTGTGGCTCGCGCCCCATACCCAACAGTTCCGCCAGCGCATTCGTCTCGGGATCGCTTCCGCTCAAATCCCGGCTGACCAGATTCAGCCGCACTTCGCGCGTCTTGCCCACTGGCAGCGGGAGCGCGACAAAATCGCCACGTTTCAGCTCCGTCTGAATGCGGTACTTCGGCAACCAGCCAAAACACAGTCCGCTCCGAACCGCTGCAATCGCCGACTCGATCGTGCCGACCGAAAGAACCCGCTGCGCCGGCAGTCGCGGCTGTTGTTTCAGGCTTCCGGAAGCCGCATTTTCAATCGTCACCAGTGTTTGCTGGATCAGGTCGGTGTGCGTGAGTTGGCGTCGAACGGAGAGCAGCGGATGTTCGCGCCGCGCAACGACAATCATTTCGACGCCCAGAATTGGCTTCACCAGCATTGCGCGCGAGGCCAGGCCCGTCACGCAGATCTGCGCGTTGTGAAGCGAAAACTCCGTGTCCGCGGAGAGAAACGTTCCCTGGCGCAGCCTCAGACTCACGTGTGGATATCTTCGCGAAAATGCTGCGAGCGTTTCAAAGAGAAGTTCGTCGGGATAGAGGCTGTCCACCGAGAGACGGATATTGTTAGCAGTGCCGGAAGCCATCCCATGGATCCTTTGCTCGATCGCATGGAATCCAGCCAGATGAGGCTCCACTTCCGCCAGAAGCATCCTGCCCGCTTCGGTAAGCTGCGCCTTTCGGCCATGCATTTCAAACAACCGGACTCCAAGCTGTTCCTGAAGTCGGCTGATCGCGTAACTGATCGTCGATTGTGAACGATTCAGTTTCTTTGCAGCGGGAGCAAAACCTCCCGTCTGCACAACTGTTTGAAGAATCTCCCAAGCATCCAGTGTTGTGTCCATGACAATGACAATATATCGAATAAATCGATATACCATGAAGGACAACTCCGCCAGAATTGGAATCTCAAGCTGGAGAAGAGCGCGCGGAGGCTGAAATAGCTCATGTCAACCTCAGCTTTTCAACGCACAAGGACTGCCAGTGCCATGTTCTGCACACATCATCGACGTTGTCCCTCAGAGGATGAATGCCTTGCAAAGCAGAAATGTGATTAGCATTTGCGCGACCAGCCCAAAACCCGCCATCAGGCAGGTTTTGGGCTGGTCGGGGAGTAGCTGAAATTCGTCGTAAATGCTCAGGCGCGACTCAGGTAGGTGCCTTCGCTCGTATCCACGCGGATTTTTTCGCCTTCATTGATGAAGGGTGGAACCTGAACGACGAGGCCGGTTTCGGTGCGTGCCGGTTTGGTGACGCTGGATGCGGTCGCGGACTTGATACCTGGCTCGGTCTCGACGACGGTTAGCTCGACGGTGGTCGGCAGGTCGATGCCGACGGCGACGCCATCAAAGTAGCTGACTTTGATCTGGAGATTGGGCGTGAGGTACTCGACCGCATCGCCCAGGGTGGACTTCTTGAGCACGGTCTGTTCGTAGTCTTCGGGATTCATGAAGTAGTAGTCGTCGCCGTCATTGTAGAGGAACTCCATGGAGACTTCATCGACGATGACGCGCTCGATGGCGTCGCCGGAGCGGAAGCGATGCTCGAACATGCCGCCGGACTTGAGATTGCGCAGCTTGGCCTGAATGAAAGCGCGAAGGTTGCCGGGTGTGCGGTGTTCGACGGCAAAGACAAGGTGAAGCTGATCGTTGTGCTTGATGATCATGCCGGGGCGCATCTGTGTGGCGGGAATCGCCATAAGGGAAAACTCCTTGCTGTGTGGACCCGCGAATGGGCCGATGTGTGGGATGGATGGAAGCGCCGGAACGCGGCGAATCAGCGGGCCTTCCCCAGATTGATTGTACCTGAGGCATGGCATGCAGCCGATGCGACCTTCGGTCACGATGAGGCTCAGGTGGCTCTTCCGATGGCGGCGGGTGTGCAGAGTTGAGGGCATCCGCTGCGTGTTTTCGCGGCAAAGAAAAACGGCGCAAACCGCTGGAGGATTTGCGCCGTGTGAAGGTTGTCCTCGGCTACTGAAGCGTGACGGAGCGGTGCAGAGGAAGCGACTGCGAAGAGCCACCAGCCATGAAGGTGTAACTGCCCGGGACGAGGCGGAAGCTGTTTGATGCTTCGTCGAAGATGGACAGATACATCGGATCGATGGTGAGGGTGACCTGCTTGCTTTCTCCGGGGTTGAGAGCGACACGGCTCCAGCCGACAAGACGCTTCGGCGGCTCCTGAGCGCTGGCGGGCAAGGCGGCGTAGAGTTGAGCGATCTCGACGCCGACGCGACTGCCGGTGTTCTTCACAGTGAAGGTGACGGTAGGTTTGGCTCCCGGTGTAACGGTCAACCCGGAGTAGTTGTACGTCGTATAAGACAAGCCGAAGCCGAATGGGAAAAGTACGGGTTTGTCTTCGGCGTCGTACCACTTGTAGCCGATCTTGACGCCTTCATCGTAGTTGACGCTGAAAGTGGGACTGGTGAGGACGTGGCGCTGGACCGGAGCTGCTCCTTCCGAGTGAGGTGGCGGCATGATCAGCTTTGGATGAGGCAGGTCAGCAACGCTGAGTGGGAAGGTGATGGGCAGCTTGGCCGAGGGATTAACCTGTCCAAAGAGGACATTGGCGACGGCTGGCGCGCCGTCAGAACCGGGGAACCAGGCGACGACGATGCCGGAGACCTGTTTGACCCAGGGCATGGTCACGGCGGTGGCGTTTTCCAGCACAACGATGGTGTGGGGATTGGCCTTGGCGACGGCTGCGACCATATCGTCCTGATGGTTGGGCAGGGTGAGATCGGGCAGGTCCATGCCTTCGCTCGACCACTGATTCACAAAGACGATGGCGACGTCGGATTGCGCGGCAAGAGTAGCGGCGGCAGCGGAGTCAGAGCCGGAGGCGAAGCTGACCTTTGCCTTTGGCGCCATGGCCTGAATCGACTGGAGCGGCGAGGTAGGGAACCAGACATGCTGGCCCCAGTGCGGGGAATGCTGACCAGGAGGATCGACCTGAGCCGAACCACCGCCGGAGAGCATGCCGGAGTCGGCGTGCTCGCCGATCACAGCGATGGTGTGCAGGCTTGCGGCGCTGAGAGGAAGCTGGTGGTTCTGGTTGCGCAGCAGGACGATGCTCTGCTCCTCAATGTGGCGGGCGATGGCAAGGTCACCGAAGACATCGACGACGCTCTTGTGGACGGGGTGATCGACGAGGCCGGCGGCAAACTCGGCGCGCAGGATGCGATGGACATGCAGGTCCAGCTCCGACATGGGAATTTTGCCGTCCTGGACAGCCTGCTTGTAGGCGTCGCCATAGAAGACTTCACCCGGCTCCTCGTTGTCGAGTCCGGCAGCCGAGGCTTTTTCGGTGGAGTGGGTGCCACCCCAGTCGGAGACGACAAAGCCCTGGAAGCCCCACTGATTGCGGAGGACATCGGTCAGCGTGTACTTGTTTTCGCAGGCGAAGTCCCCGTTGATGGCGTTGTAGCTGCACATGACGGCCTGGGGGTTGCCAATCTGGATGCCGATGTGGAAGGCGAGCAGATCGGTCTCCTGCAGGGCGCGCTTGCTGATGATGGCGTTGACCTCGTTGCGTCCGCTTTCCTGATCGTTGACGGCATAGTGCTTGATGTCGCCGATGACGTGCTGAGCCTGTTCACAGCGGATGCGGTTGCCCACCAGCGTTCCGGCGAGGATCGGATCTTCCCCCTGGTACTCGAAGGTGCGTCCGTTGCGCGGCTCACGCGTAAGATTCACGCCGCCGCCGAGGGTCATGTTGTAGCCCTGGGCGCGAAGTTCACGACCAATGAGCGCGCCGTACTGGCAGGCGGAGTCGGTGTCCCAGCTTGCGGCTGCGCCCAGATTCGATGGCAGCGCTGTCGAGTAGCGACCGTTCATCGCGCTGGAGCGAACACCGTAGGCGGCGTCACTCATTTGAATGATGGGAATGCCAAGGCGATCGACGCCGAGCGTGAAACCGGCTCCGCCGTTGCCGAGGTAGGCGTTCGGCTTTGGCTTGCCCCAGCCCGCCATGCCTTCACCGTGGATGAGATCGATTTTTTCATCGAGCGTGAGCTGCTTGAGTACAAGATCGGCACGCTCATCAGGGCTGAGCGACTGGTTCATCCAGGCGGCATGCGCCCAGGCGGGTTCCGGCTGCGAACGGCGCTGCGCCTGGGATGCGATGGAGGCAACTGCAAGAGCCGCAAGTCCGAAAAATTTGATCAACGGGTTTATTTTCATCACTAACCTCTCGTGGGTGGTGTTGCGCGGCGGAGATATGCTCAGGCAACGTTACGGCGAAAGTGTACTAGAAAATCGTATGACTTGTAATCCGCGAGGGAAATTTTGCAATCGAAAATAAGAATTTATCCGTCGCAGACACCAGCGGCCCGCCGGAAAACCGGAGCGGGCCGCAGATGGGTGAACTGTGGAAATTGGCCTTTTGACTGGGCTGTCGCGCGTGCCGCGAAAGCCGGAAACTCGACCTGGAGGGTCGATGAAGCCGCTGGATTCAGGCGCGAAGCCCTTATGCAGCCGCAGTCACCTCACGTCGCGTGATGCAACAACTCGAACAATCAGAATTCATAGGCTGGATCATCCTCCTTTCCCGTGTGATTCGACGGTAACGCCGGAGGCTGAAGCTCGTCAAGACCAGAGGCTGAAGCTCATCAAGACATGACAAGCAGCGAATAAACAAGTGCCCAGGAAATAGTGCGGGACATTAAAAAGCCCGCGGAGAATTCCCCGCGGGCCTTTCAATCCTTCTGTGTTTCGCTTTAAGCTTTTGCCGTAGCCAGCGTGCGCGGAACTGCCTTCACCACTTTGCCGCTCCGGATGCAGTTGGAGCAAACACGAATCCGCTTTGCCGCACCGTTCACATCCGCCTTCACTGACTGCAGGTTCACGTTCCACCGACGCCGCGTCACGTTGTGCGCATGCGAGATATTGTTGCCAAACTGCGGCCCTTTGCCGCACACATTGCATACCTGTGCCATTGTCCTGCTCCGCTCAAATCTTGAATTTTCCCGCGTCGGAATCCACGTCTTCGGGTGCGATCCATCAGCCCGGCGTCGGAACGCTTCCGCGCTCTGAGGGTTCATCCAATGAAGCCCCACAACGCCTGTGACCGCCATTTGAGTATACCTAAAATCCACCTGAGCGCCAAATTTGGCCCTTGTCTGAAGCAGGATGAGGCTAAAGCCCTGACAAGGCTGAGGATGGTTGATCGGCTCCCTCCCCGCGCAAACGCAGGGATTACGTTCAACAAAGTCAGCGCTGACGAAACTCAGCGACGATCTCCTGCAACTGGCTCTTCCACTGCGCGATCTGGTTCGGATGAAGGTCGAACTGCTCGGCCAGCGTCTTCTCACCCTTGACTGCGGCCAGGGCCACCTTCGCCTTGAAAGCCGCTGAATGGTTCCTG
>JAJZHE010000236.1 GCA_021804655.1 Acidobacteriota bacterium | reverse complement strand
TCAGGTATACTTCAACCGCACGCCAGAACCCCTGGCAGCCTGAACCAAAAACAAGAACTTCCACTTAGGGAACGACAAATCTTGTCTAAATAACCGGAACCACTTCACAGAAGTAGCGCCGTGCCCATTTCAACTTTATTCGGTCTACTTGGACTGTGAGTTTTGGCAGAGAAAGAATAACGGCATGTCTACCGAGTGCGACACCGGGGCTGCAATAAGTTGGCAGTTTTCCGCTCACGTTATTCCCCGACGGGCTGGGTCGTGGCCAGCAACGCGCGAATACCCCGCAGGGCTTGTCGCGTCCGCTCTTCGTTTTCAATCAGCGAAAAGCGTACATGCCCATCACCGTATTCACCAAATCCAATCCCGGGACTGACCGCTACTTTCGCCTCCGTCAGCAGCAGCTTGCTGAATTCCAGCGAACCCAGATGCTGGAACTGTTCTGGAATGCGTGCCCAGACAAACATCGTCGCCCGCGGCAGAGCCACTTTCCAGCCAATGCGGTTCAAGCCTTCCACCAGCACATCGCGCCGCTTGCGATAGGTCTCGCATATCTCCGTCACACACTCCTGCGGTCCCTCCAGCGCAAGAATCGACGCCACCTGGATCGGCGTGAAGGTGCCGTAGTCGAAGTAGCTCTTCAACCGAGCCAATGCGCCGACCAGTGTTGGATTTCCCACCATGAAGCCCACGCGCCAGCCCGGCATGTTGTAGCTCTTCGACAGCGTGAAGAACTCCACGGCAACATCCTTCGCGCCCGCCACCTGCATCACGCTCGGCGGCTTGTATCCGTCAAAGGCGATATCGGCATACGCCAGGTCGTGAATCAGATAGAAGCCATACTCCTTTGCCAGTTCCACCAAACGCTCCAGAAACGGCAGCTCCACGCATTCCGTCGTCGGGTTCGACGGAAAGTTCACGATCAGCGCGCGCGGACGCGGCGTCATCCTTGGGATCAGGCTCTCCAACTCGGCCAGGAATTGCTCCTGATTGTGGACGGGAACGCTGACCACATGCGCGCCGGCAATCGCCGGTCCGTAGATGTGAATCGGATAACTTGGATTGGGCACGATGACCGTGTCGTTCGAATCCAGAATTGCCAGGCAGAGATGCGAGATGCCTTCCTTGGAGCCGATGGTCACGATCGCTTCCTTATCCGGATCGAGATCCACGTCGTAGCGCGACCTGTACCAGTTTGCAATCGCCCGCCGCAGCCGTGGAATTCCCTTTGATACGGAGTACCGATGCGTGACCGGCTTCTGTGCCGCCTCGATCATCTTGTCTACGATGTGACGCGGCGTCGCTCCATCCGGATTGCCCATGCCAAAGTCAATGATGTCTTCGCCGCGCCGTCGGGCATTCACTTTCATTTCGCCCGTAATGTTGAAGACATACGGGGGCAGGCGCTTGATGCGGCTGAATTCGGTACGACTGGAGGTTGCCTGACTGGATTCGGTGCGATTGGATTCGCTCATCGCATTATCTTAGAGCATTTTCGCTCATTATCGATGTTGGATGGCTGTCGCTCGTGGGTCGTTTCATGGAGGAAAAGTCTGGTAGAAAGAGTTTCGTCCTGGAGCATTGGGAGTGAAAAAGCTCTCGCGCAGCGCGGACGATTTTTCCTGCATCCAAACAAGAGATGGATACCACTTCCCAGACGGTCCTGTCGCACTTTCCTGCGCCGTACAATCAATCTGTGGAGTTACTGCGGGAATCCTCTGAAACACCCCGGGTATGTGCTCTTGACCCGATCCGCGCGGTCAAACCGAATCCGGGCCGATGGCTTGGCTGGTGGCATCTGACCAGCCTTGACGCACCCACCGTGGCCGTGGTCTGGTGCGAGGCACTGGCGCGGATTGTTCATGTTGTTCTCCCGCTGTGGGTGCCGCTTGCACTTGGACTCGGTACCTGGGGTATATATCTTGGTGATCGGCTGATGGATGCTAAACGCGCACTGGCTCCGCTGCGCGAGCGTCATTGGTTTCACTGGCGCCATCGCGCCGTGCTCGTTCCACTGGCAGCCATCAGTCTGATCGCTGCGGTTGCGCTTGTTTTGCGCGAGATGCCGCCTGCGATCCGCCAGCGAAACTCCGTCCTCGCGCTGGCCGCGCTTGTCTACTTCTCGGCTATTCACACGCGCCGGAGTACCGCAAAGACAGCATCCGTCGGCTGGCGGCGCCTGTTTACAAAAGAAACCTTTGTTGGTCTCATCTTCGCCCTGGTCTGTGCAGCCCCTGCTGCAACACGATCAGGACACGGATGGGCCATGTTGATCGCTCCCGTTTCTTCCTGTTTTCTGCTGGCGTGGCTCAACTGCTGGCTCATTGAACACTGGGATAGCGGAGTCTCCATCGGCATCTGTCTTCCTCTTGCGCTTGCTACCTTCACTCTTTGCGCAGCTTTGCTGGCCTTCACCCTCAATGCCGTTGTCGCCGCGTTCTTCCTGGCATCCACCAGCCTCAGCGCGGTCCTGCTCGCCGGTCTTGGACGCTATCGGTGCCATTTCAACGCGCTCCTCCTGCGGGCCACTGCCGATCTCGTCCTGCTCACCCCTCTGCTAATCTTTCTGTTGCGCGTTCCCTAATGAGCAAGCACCGAAATCCAGGCAACGGCAGCGCTGATCGCACCGCCGCTCCCAACTTCGATCTGCTTGCGCGGCCCTATCGCTGGATGGAGTACGCGAGCTTTGGCCGTGCTCTTGAGCGATGCCGGTTCCACTATCTTGGTCAGTTCGCGGATCGCTCCAGCGCGCTTGTCCTCGGCGACGGCGACGGTCGCTTTACCGCGCGCCTGCTTGCGCACAGTGCC
>JAJZHE010000007.1 GCA_021804655.1 Acidobacteriota bacterium | reverse complement strand
GGTGCGTCAGGGATTTGTGCTGACGCCGCCGAAGCATCCGATCGGAGCGCCTCCACCGCCGCCTCCGACTTCGCAGAATGGACAGCCGAATGCCCCTGTTCCTCAGACACAACAGCAAACCCAGCCGCAATGACCGATGATGGCTTGAAGCTACGAGAGCAAAATCAGTGACAGGGGGTGCGGAACAGGCTATCCGCGCCCCTTTTGCTTCTTTTTTCGGTTCGATTTCTTTTTGCTGGATTTGGGTGGGCGAAACTTCGGAGCAGCGGGCATGGCTCCATGATTTTTAGCCGTTTTTTTCGCTTTGGATGGCGCGGTTTTACGTGCTCGCGGGGAGTCGTCGAGGATGGCAAACTGGAGTTTCCTCTCGAAGGCAAGCACGCGATCAAGGAGCACATGGACGCGGTCGCCCGATCGGAAGCAGCGACCGGTCTGCGTGCCCACAATCTCGCGCGTATTTTCGCGATAGGTGTAGCGGTCGCCCGGCAATGTTTCGATGGGAATCAATCCCTCGACAAACAAACCGTCCAGTTCGACAAAGAGGCCGAACTTTGCCGGGTTCAGGATGATCGCATTGAAATCTTCCCCCACACGATCCTGCATGAAACGCAGTTTCTTCCACTCGATCAGTTCACGCTCGGCCTCTGCGGCACGGCGCTCCGCCTGGGAAGATTCAGCTGCGATCGCAGAAAGTTCTGCAAGCGAAATCGGTGCTTGCATCAAGGCACGCTGCGCTGTCGAACGAAGTGGACGAGTGTGCTGTCTTGCGGCGATATCGAGTTGCCACGGCGATTGCAGGCGATCATGGTTGACCTCCTGCGCGGCGTTCGCACCCGCTTGCAGAGCGGCCTTGGCAATGCGATGGACGATCAGGTCAGGGTAACGGCGAATGGGCGAGGTGAAGTGTGTGTAGCTGGGCGCGGCCAGAGCAAAATGCCCCTCGTTGATCTCGGAGTAGCGCGCCTGCTTCAGCGAGCGCAGCATCAAGTGGTTCAAAATGCGTTCTTCAGGATGCCCGCTGATGCGCGCTGCCAGGCGCTGATACATCTGTGGCGTGACGTCAATGTGCTCCGGCAGCTCAATAACGCGCGCCTCGCGTGGATTGTGGCCGCGCCGCTGCTGCTCCCGCCGGTCGCCGCGTGGCTGGAAACGACGAACGGGCAGGGCGCCGATGCCGAGCGAGTGACCGAAGGCAGCCGCCGCTTCTTCAAAATCCACGACACGCCGTGGATCGGGCTGCTCGTGAATGCGATAAAGGCTGGGCAAGGCCAGGTCCTCAATCCATGCGGCAACGCATTCATTTGCCGCCAGCATGAATTCCTCAATCAGTCGATTGGCCCATGTCCGTTCGGAGCGACGCACGCTCTCCATCTGGCCTTCGGAGTTGAACTCGATCACCGGCTCCGGTAAATCGAAATCGATGCTGCCGCGTTCAGAGCGTCGCTGATTCATTGTGCCGGCGAGCGTGCGCATGGATTCAAATGCGGGCACAAGCGCAGCAAACTGTGTGCGTATCTCCGGGTCGCCCTCAAGAATGCGATGCACCTGGGTATAGGTCATGCGCGTAGCCGAGCGGATGATGCCTTCCGCGATACGAAAACTGAGAATATTGGCTGCATGGTCAAGTTGAAGAATGCAACTGAGTACAAAACGATCTTCGTCTGGACGCAGGGAACAAATGCCCGTGGAAAGCTCGTGCGGCAGCATGGGAATTGCGCGATCAGGAAAATAGACACTGGTGCCGCGCAGGCGCGCCTCCAGATCGAGATCGGTGCCAGGGCGCACGTAATGGGAGACATCGGCGATGTGCACCTGTAGCTCCCAGCCAGCCTGCGCATCCTGGCCGAGCCGCCGCACAAAGACCGCATCGTCAAAGTCGCGCGCCGACTCTCCGTCAATGGTGACGATGGGAAGATGGCGGAAGTCCTCACGGCGCGCCGTCTCCTGCGTGTCGGCACTGGGAGGGTCAGGCATGGCAACAGCACGAGCCTCGGCCAGCACACCGTCGGGAAAGATGCGCGGAAGCTGATGCTTCCTGAGCATGATCTCCACATCGACGCCAAAGTCATCCGGGTGGCCAAGCACTTCAATCACGCGTCCCTGCGCGGGACGAGTCGTGGAAGGCCAGGCGGTGATTTCCACATCGACGATCAAACCGTCGAGGCTGTCGTATTGCGCCGCACGCAGCGCCAGGTCATCGAGTACGCGATTGCGTGTATCGGCAGTGGGTTCGGGCAACGGCGCATCGGGGGAGATGAGGATCGGCTGCGCCATGCGCGAATCGAACGGAGTGACCCAGTGGCCGCGTGATGGAGCGGCGGAGGAGCCACTGCGATGGCGCTTGCGTGCGTCGTGAAACGTGCCAACAATGGTAGGGTTACGACGCTCCATAACCCGCACAACGCGTCCGGATGGTCGTGCGGATGCACTGCGTCGATCCAGTTCGACCAGCACCTGATCGCCTTGCATTGCGGAGTGAATCTCGGATGGTGGAATAAAAATATCTTCCGTCTGGCCCGGATGACCTCCGGAAGCGTTGGGACGCACAAATGCGAATCCATCGCGGTGCAGATCGATGCGTCCGGCAATCAGGTTGTCGCGCGTGTGCACAGAGCGTTGCTGCGCATCGGCAACAGCCCATCCGCCGTCGGTGGTAGCGATGAGTTCGCCGGCTGCGACAAGGGCATGGAGGCGCTCGCGAAGCAGGCGACGCGCACCACCATGGCCAATGCCGAGCGCCTGGATCAGTTGCTTATAGCCAGCCCGTTGGTCGGGGGCGCGGCGGATGATTTGCAGAAGCTCGCGATCATTCATAGCCTGCACCAAGAGTACCCTTTTACAGCACGGATTAGCCGTTCATTGCGGCTCGACTGTCTCGCGTGGAACGGGGCGCGAAAAAAGTTCGAGCGCTGCCTTCAAAGCAGCTTTACGCGCAGGCATCTCGTTCAGCAGCAACTCTACGGATTGCACAAGCGGATTGGCATGAAACCAATCCTGGACCTGTCCATCGAAGAGATGATTTTGGATGGCAAGCAGCGACATGCCCAGGTGGTGCGCCATCCACTCTCGAACAGGTTCGGGATTGCGCTGCGATTGGCTGTAATCAATCGCTTCATAGAGGCCGTAGCGCCCACTCCATCCAGCAGCCTGCAAGAGTTGAAGGTTCTTGATCACCGCGCGGGGATCGACGCTGAGCGCAAGAAACGTGGAGTACGGCGAGACGACAGGTCCGGCCTTGGCCTCCCATGCCAGCGCGATATCCGGAATTCCCCATGCGAAGTAGCCGTAGTGGCCTGAGTCGTTGCGTTCCGCAAATCCAGACTCGGAGATGCCCCAGGGAATGCGATGCTTGCGCGCCCATGCTTTCTGAATGTGTACGCTTGCGTTCTGTGTGCCGGCTAACAGCGTATTGGGCAAGGTGCGCATCCAGAGCGCAGGCATCAGATACTCAAACATGGTGCCTGTCCAGGAGATCAGAGCAAATCGCCCGAAGGCGTGGGCATGATCCCGCGCCAATCGGAACCAGCTTTGTTGCGGCAGGTCTCCGCGGCCAACCGCCAGAAACGTGGCGATACGCGCCTCCGAGGCAAGCATGTCGTAGCAGGACTCGTGAATCTTCCCCTCCTTCACATCCCACCCGATCGAGAGCACTTTGCGATCCGGATGAACAAGGAAAGCGAACTCGGTTGCTGTGGCAAGCTCTTCGGCGCGGGTCGCGATCTTTCTCAGCTTTTCAAGCAACCGGCTCTGCGCGGCGAGCGCCTGGGTGGTTGCATGCAGGCAGCTTTCGACTGCCTCTCTCTCGGCTTCCGATTGCGACTGGCTGCAAAGCTGCTGAAGCTGGGCTTGAATCACTTGGGTACTGCCGGTAAACTCCAGCAGGGAGGCGGTGGAGAGCGTCTGCGCATCCCATGTGAGCAGCCTGCGGACATCGGAGTGATCTGGAGACACCCACGGCACAAACTCCGCCAGCAGGTGTGTGAGCGCAACAAGCCGCGCCTGCAGATCGCCCGCAAGCACGCTCACCGAGGCGTTCTGCACATCGCCGGAGTGGGCGCATCCATGCAGCCAGTTCAGCCACGCTTCTGTCGCGGCAGAATCGGTGGGCATCGGATGCTCGGCAAAGAATCGATGGAGCGCTGGATCATTTGCCGCAAGCGAACGAAAGACGGGGAAGACTTGCAGCAACTGCCTTGGGAGCAAAGGCGATTCCAGCAGTGAGCGTGTGCCGGCGGCAAGCGTCAGAAGCGAGGCAACAAAATTGCCGCTGTCGACCGTGGAGACAAAGGGTGCTGCATCGAGCGGTTTGCAGGTGCGCGTGTCGTACCAGTTGTAAAGGTGGCCGCGGAACTTCGTCAGGCGATCGATCGTTGCCAGGGAGTTTTCGGTACGCTCGGCAAACTCCGGCAAAGTCAAAAAGCCGAATGTGCATGCTGCCTGACGCGCATTCAGGAGCAAGCCGATATTCGTGGGCGAGACGCGCGCAGCTTCTCGAAATTCATCCTCTTCCACGTTGTCTGGAATCAGATAATTGTGCGCGGCAGAACCGAAGTGATCGAAATAGCTCCAGATGCGCTGCGCGTGGCCAAGCAGCAGGCCGCGTTCTGCCAGCGTGATCGTCCGCTTCTGTGCCCCCGGCATCCGGTTCAGCCATGCAATCAGCACTTGCACCAGGAGCCATCCCGCAAGGAACGGCGCTGCGACAAAGAGCGCGCTACGATGCGCACGGTCCAGCCAGAGGCCACCGGCCAGCAGGAGCGCAACCACAGGAACCCAGGCCATATAGCGATCCACGGGCGTCCTGCGATGTCGCGTCTCCTCGGCCTGTGCCGCTGTCTCCCACTCCAGCAAGCGTTCGCCGGTGATCCAGCCGCGCACAAGCGAACGCAGCACCGCGTCGAAACCGAGCAATGCCTGGTGCGGCAGAAGAAGAAGATTCAACAGCGTGATGAGCAGGTTGCGGCCAAGTGCGGCGATCGCCTCGCCGATCGTCATGGTCTTTGTGGTGGCCGCGCCGATGCGGATGAGGCTCACGACAAACTGCAACAGCGTCGGCGCCACCAGAAGCGCTGCAATCAGCAACGTCCAGTAGAGCGGCGAAACGGGCAGAACTAACCATGCCGCAATCAAAAACAGGAAGAGAGCGGAATCGACGAGCGAGCGGCGCAGGTTGTCAAGAATCTTCCAGCGCGAAACGAAGGAGATCGGATTGGGCACCATGCGTCCCGACTCTTCCGGGACGCGCCCGAAGATCCATTGCACAATCTGCCAGTCGCCGCGAACCCAACGGTGTTTCCGCCTGCTGTAGGCGCTGTAATGGGATGGATAATCGTCGATCAGTTCGACATCCGTAACCAGGCCCGCGCGCGCGTAGGCGCCTTCAATCAAATCGTGGCTCAGCAGCGCATTGCGCGGGAAGCGACGATTGAGAACGGCGTGAAGCGTCTCCAGTTCATAGATACCTTTACCGGTAAAGATGCCTTCACCAAAGAGATCCTGATACGTATCGGAAACCGCGCGCGTATAGATATCCAGTCCCGTCTGACCTGAAAAGATATTCGCCATGCGCGACCGAATGGACGAGTGAACGGTGACGCTGACTCGGGGCTGGAGTATGCCATAGCCGGTTTCGACCACGCGCGATGCGGGATCGATGATTGCCTGATTCAGCGGATGCGCCATGGCCCCGATCAGCCGGGACGCGGAGCCACGCGGGAGCTGGGAATCAGAATCGAGGGTCAATACATAGCGAATGCTCGTGAGCATTGCAAGATTGCCCGCCTTGATGGGAAACGCGTCAAACTCGCCGATCAGAAATTTATTCAGGTCAAGCAGCTTGCCCCGCTTTCGCTCCCAGCCCATCCACGCTCCCTGCCTGTGATTGAAGATACGATGGCGATGGAGCAGAAGGAATTCGCCTCTGCGCGCGGGAGCGTACTTGCGATTCAACTCCTCCGTGAGCTGAATCGCCAGGTCCACCAGCGGATGCGCGTCCTTGTCGTTGGGTTTGCTGATCGAATCGGGAAGGTCCGTGAGCAGCGCGAAATGAAGGTGAGGGTCGCGATTGGCCAGATAGCGAACTTCCAGGCTGTTAAAGAGGTCGCGAACCTGTTCGACATTGAGCAGTAGCGTCGGCACCGCGACAAGCGTAGAGCACTCGGCTGGAATCGCTGTGCTGAAATCCAGTCGCGGCAGCGGAGAAGGTTCAAAGCACGCGCTGATGACCGTGTTCACCAGCTCGACCGAGGCTTGCGAGGCGGGCAGCAACAGCAGCAGCAGCGCCAGCAGAAGCTCTCCCCACACATGATCGTAGGCGGCAAGCGGAAAAAGCGGCAAAGCGGTAAGAAGAATGGTCAGGATAAGAATCCCGCCGATATAAAACTCATCAGCTGCGGAACGAACGCTCTCACGAATCCGCCAGATCAGAGGTGGGTGAAATCCGATCCGCATGCGAAGCGATGCAAAGCCCTGATCGATGAGGTAATAGCCCACATGTCGGCGGCGCAGATTGGTGCGCGCCTGTTGCGCAGGGTCATCCTTGGCATTCTTTGCCATATCCAGTGCCGCCTGCGCAACGCGCAGCTCGCCGAAGTCGGAGTAGCGGGCAAGAAACGCCACGCGCCTGCGATACAGCTCCCGGCTTTCGAAATCCATCTCGGCATAGGTGCCGGTCGGATCATGCAGCAGAATCGAGTCGAAGGCGATGCGCGATTCGAGAATGCCAGTCCAGTCCACGAGTGCGATCTGGCGCAGGCTCTCCAGGCCGTTCATCACACGCTGTGCCAGGTCTTCGCAGTCGGAGGCATCCATCAGAACCTGTGCGTCTCTGAGAAGCGTCTCCAGGAGAGCGAACTTCAGGTGGGAGCCTAGTTGCCAGATTTCTTTGTAGAGCAGCGTTTCAAACTTTTGAAGCTCATCGAGGAATACAAGCAGCGTTTTAACCTTGAATTGATGACTTGACCGCTCCAGATAAAGATGCGCAAGACCAGAGATTCTTGGTTCATCCGGCGTCGCTCCGGAGACGAGCCGGGGGAGCGTCTCAGCTTCGTGCGGATGATCGGCAAGCGCAGAGCGTAGCAGGCGTATCCCTTTTTGCATCTCAAGAAATGCACTACGCCGGAGTGGCTGGTGAGAAGGAATATTGTCTACCGGAAAGCGTGCAAAATCCTTTTCTAGTTTGCGCAGCGATGCGGTCATCGCCTCTGAACGATCAGAAAACTGCGAGCGGTTTCTGGGCCATGGAACGACCTCCCACGACGACGCCAAACGCGCGGCTTCTCGCAGAGATTCCAACAGCGCAGGCGGCACAGCATGAGTTATCGAGGATGTGGATGTCTGTTCGTTCATGTGTCCTCAGCGGTAGCTAGCGGCCTGCATCTCAAACATGGATGCGTATCTTCCGCCAGAACTCATCAGTTGATGGTGCGTTCCTTCTTCAACCAGGCGTCCACCTTCAAGAACAACAATACGATCCGCCATCCGGACCGTGGAAAACCGATGCGAGATCAGGAGCGCCATCTTGTTCCGGGTAAGATCGGCAAAGCGCTCGAAGACCTCCATCTCGCTGCGCGCGTCAAGAGCAGCCGTTGGCTCGTCCAGAATGAGAAGCTGCGCGTCGCGCAGATAGGCTCGTGCAAGCGCAAGACGCTGCCACTCGCCACCTGAAAGATCAACACCGCCTTCGAAGCGCCGCCCGAGCATTTGATCGTAGCCGTGGTGCAACTTCGCAATCACGCTGGCAGCGAGGCTCTTCTCCGCTGCATTCGTAATCTCTTCAGGAGTGTGCGGAAGCTCCACGCGACCGACGGCGATGTTTTCTCTCGCAGTCATTTCATAGCGCATGAAGTCCTGAAAGATGACGCCCATTTCCGCATGCAAATCATCCAGATCGTATTCGCGCAGATCAACTCCATCCAGCAGAATCTGTCCTTCGGTTGGATCATAGAGTCGCGTGATCAGCTTGACGACGGTTGTTTTTCCCTGACCGTTTTCGCCAATCAATGCAATGCGCTCGCCAGGCGACAAGGTGAAATTGAAATCGCTCAAAACCCGACGAGTGGTGCCGGGATATGCAAAGGAGACATTACGAAACTCGAAGCCGCGTCGAATGGGTCGAGGCGCACGGAGTCCATCTTCGCGCGACTCAACGCGAGGCTTCATCTCAAAAAACGCAATCAGGTCGGTAAGGAATAATGCCTGATCGGCAACGCCTGAAGCCGTGGAAAAGACCATCTGTATATTGCTCATCGCCTGCAGAATGGCGGTGGTAATCAGCGTGAGGTCGCCCACCGTATATCGCCCTTGAATGGTGCGATAGATGCTCAAACCATAGGCAGCGTAATAGCCAAACTGGCCAAGAAGCGCCAGCAGTCCGCCCCAGAAAAGTCGGCGGCGATTGAGTTCGACATTCTCGTGATAAAGATGCAGCGAGAGCGCGCTGAAGCGGTCTGTCAGATATCCGCTCAAGTTGAAGAGCTTCAGCTCCTTGGCCGCTTCCTTGCTGGCTCCAACCTGACGAAGATAATCCATCTGGCGACGCAGCGGAGTCTGCCGCAGATTTTTGGCATACGAAAGGAATGCAAAGTGGCTTTCACCAAGAAACGCAGGCACAATGCCAAGCACAAGCAGCGCCAGCAGCAGCGGCGAATAGCGGACGAGAACCGCGGAAAACGCAATAGCGGTCACACTCTGCTGAATCAGACGCCCCATCATCTGAATCATGGCCAGACGATCCGTTGCCTGCACCCGAGCGCGCTCCAGACGGTCATAAAAGACCGGGTCTTCATAGACGGTGACGTCGAGCGCAGCCGCTTTGCGCATCACCTCTACGCTGACATGATGCGTATACCGATCTGCAAGCAGGCTGTCCAGATAATCCACCATGCGCAGAAGAATGCCGATCGCAATTGCCAAAATCATTTCTCCGGCAACCAGCCACCAGAAGTGCTGCGGTAGCGGCTCTTGCAGGCGAATGTGATTGACGCCATCGATAATGTAACGACCGATGATGCCCACGCCGACAGGCAAAAAGGCAACGACAATGCGGAGAGTGATATTCCAGAAGACGACGGAAGGACCGGATTGCCAGACGAACTTCAGAACGGGAGGTATATTGCGCAATGCGCTCAAACGGTCTGCCCATGCCTGACTGGAGGGCTTGTTGCCGATCTGCTCGTCAATTTCTTTTATGGGTTCATTCATGTCGCTGGTCTTCGATTCCTCAATAGCAGTGACGGTAATCCAGCAATTGCACGCAGACGATGATTATTTGCAAAGCATTCGAAGACGAGTACGTAAACTTTATTCTATCGCCATCGCATGCGCGAGACGAGTTTTCATCTGCATCGCATGCAATACGGTTGGACCGGATTATCCAGTCAAGCCATCGAGTGGATAGGGCGCGTGCGTATACTTCTGAAAGCCTGCCATCTGCATCCCGCGCTGTGCTTCCGCATTGCGCATAAAGGTGCTCCACACAAATCCTGAGCGTGCATTTTCCGCCATCAGCATGGTGATTCCTGTGTCAATTCCAACGACGTCGGTATCGACCCAACCGGTGAGCGGATTGAAGGCGTCCACAAAGCCGTAACGCGACCAGGTCTGCGGATAATGCTCATGGATCGTGTGCAAGACCCGCATCGTTTCGCTGGGCAGAAATGGAAGCGATCCTGCGGCAGCGCAAGGGACGATGGTCCCGTCGATGGGGCCAGTTGCAGGAGGTCCACCCCACGCAGCGTAGCCATCAACCGTGTCGGATGCGGTGATGCCCCAAAGTGCATTGGTGTAGTCCGGAAAGCGCGTATTCATGTCAACACAAAAGCGCCGATGTGCTTCAGTGGCCAAAATGGAGTTCTGAAAATAATCTGCGAAACGGTCTTTCTTGTCGCGAAAATCAAACCATGCCTGCGAATACTGATGCACAAACAAAGGCGCATAGGAACCGATGTAGCGGATTCCGTCGTATTCAAAAAGTGTGCGCTTCCATGCCGACCAGGCTTCACTGCGCAGCGGATGTGTGGTTGACCCCATGCCCAGCAGATAAATCATCATCAGTTCGCTATAGTCATCCCATTTGCTGGCTAGAAAGCCAAGCTCCGGAGTCCACCCCATCGGCAACAATTCGGTATCTTCCGAGAGCCACGACCAATCAACGCGATCGTAGATTGCCTGGGCGAGTTCGCGAATATCTGCCTCATGAAAGTGAGCTTTGCACATCAGAACGCCACAGAGCAGAATCGCCGTATCGACCGAAGAGGCTTCGGCATCCCAGATGCGCTCGCCGGTAGCGATATTTGCAAAGTGAAAATAGAAACCGCGATGCGTGGGCAAACGATGCCAGAGTGAAGAGAGTGTCTGAACGACGCGTAGTCGTGCGTCCGAGTGGCCGATGAAGCCGCGTTTCTCAGCGATGCAGATGGCAGTCAGGCCAAAGCCAGTCGAGGCGATGCTGGCAACAATACTTGAATCTTTCATGCGCGTGTTGCAGCGGTCTTTGATCAGTCCAGTCTGGGGATGTCCCTGTTCCCAGAAAAACAAAAAATTTGCATGTTGTATCTGATCCAGAATGGCATCGTCCTGACGACTAAACGGTGACGGATGCGACTCGGTACGCACATGCGAGGTATGCGAGGATTGAGGCAAAGCTGAAAGCAGCGGCACTGGATCACACAGGGCAGCGACAGAGGCGCCGCATATCTGCAACATCTGGCGCAGAGAATTTCTGCGTGAGATCAGCGATGGGCCGGGAAAAACCGTTGGATCGCGAGTCGGCATAAAGGTTGGGTGAGGGAATCTCCTTCAGTACATCTCCGGCCCTGTGCAATCGTGCAAGAGAAAAGAATACATGTTGACACTGAAAAAGGCATCGAGAGAATTGAACCAGATGCGTACAAGCGTATTCTTCTTCAGAGGATTTCTTCCATGGCGATCATCGATCCCAGACGCTGGCGTATTTTTGCGATCCTGAGCATTGTTGTTCTGGTTTCGATCCTTCTGCTGCTCATTCGGCGCGACTCCGGCCTGGGAGCACTGGTTGTACAGGGAGTGCTGCTGCGCCAGGATCAGGATGTACGCCGCCAGCAACCCATCGGACAGGCCACTCTGACACTGCAATCCGGTCGCACAACAGTGACAGTACAGACGGATAGCCAGGGATACTTTCGCATTCCGCTGCGCAAAGTCGTGTTGCCAGGAGCGAAGTTGAACTTCCAGTTTACGCATCAGAATTACGCGCCTTTGACGAAACAGGTTTCCGTCGGACTGCGCTCGGCTCGCAATCAACTCTATGTCTTTCACATGCACGAGCTACCGATCCCAGTCAGTGATGCCGGCTCCGAAGCACACGTAACAAAACTTGCCAATCTTCGAATTCGCTATGTAGAAAATGCAACCTCAGAAAGCAATATCGGAAGCATCATTCGAACCTTTGAAGCGGCCAATCAAGGAAATGTGCCGTGCCGAGACCATGCACCCTGCTCACCGGACGGGGTTTGGAAGGCATCCGTAAGCAAGGAAAATCTGGATGCTGGAGTGGGCAATGAGTTTCGACGGGTGCGCGTCTCCTGCATTGCAGGACCATGTCCATTCACTCGGATTGATTCTTCAGGATATGAAAAAGGCGGACAGAAAATTTCCGTCTCCGTGCTGGACTGGTCGGATACCACTACGTTTTTGATCGAAGCAGAGGTCTACCACGCATCGCTGAACTCCAGTGTGCATCATTTATTTCCTGTTTTTTTCGGTCGTACACTCAACTTCACTTTGCCGGTCGATGAAGAAGGCGTGAGCATTGAAGCAGAATTGGATGGGACAATGATGGTATTCCCGCTCGGTCCGGATGTAGATACAAGCTGGGCAAGCTGTACCGTGAGACAAAGCAGCACAGCCGATCGCGCGCGTGTTTATCACTGCGAATTGAAATCCGGTTACACGTTCTGACACATCCGACGATAGCGCTCGCCCGTGCCTGTCTTCTCATCCCTCTTCACGCTGACCGAGAAACAACCCGTACCATCCGTCCGCATTGAGCCACGTTCTGACCGCAGTAAATCCAGCCTCCCGCAAAAGCATGCGTCCCTCGGCAGGCGTGTACTTGCGACTATTTTCCGTGTGAATGGACTCTCCAATGCGAAAGGAAACGGTTGCATCCAACGCGCGGATCGATACGTTCTGCTCGACCGTGCTGACCAGGTGCATTTCCACGCAGCAGGTAGCGCTGTTCCAGCGAGCCGCGTGCTGAAAGCGCTCCACGCTGAAATCAGCGTCCAGTTCTCGATTGATACGCGTGAGCACATTCTGGTTGAAAGCGGCAGTGACGCCATCAGCGTCTTCATAGGCGCGCAATATATCCTCGATTTGTTTTCCCCCTGGAGTGCAATCCGGAGCTAAATCCAGGCCAAGCAAAAGAAAATCTCCCGCACTCATCTCTTCGGAAACATTTTGAAGAATGCCGATCGCGTCGTCGGAATCGAAATTTCCAGCGCTGGAGCCAAGCCAGAGCAGCATGCGCTGGTCATGCGGCGCGGTTGGAATTCTGAAGCTGTCTCGGACAAAGTCCGCAAGGACTGGTTGTACGCGCAAAGTCGAAAACTCGTTGCTCAGATGGAGCAGAGCAGTCTGAAGCGATGATGAGGAAATTTCGACAGGCAGATACGTAATTCTGCGCTCCGTCGCCTGCGCAGCTCGAAGTAGTAGCGATGTTTTTTGTGCAGAACCGGCGCCGAGTTCCACAATCGACAACGAGCGATGGTCGCGCGCGATTTGCATCACCGTTGCGGCATGTCGATGCAGCAACTGTCGCTCCATTCGTGTCAAATAATACTCAGGCAAAGCCGTAATCCGTTCAAAAAGCGCCGAGCCGGTCTGATCGTAAAAAAGCCAGGGCGGAAGAGCTTTCGGATGAGCACGAAGTCCGGCTTGCACGACCTCGGCAATTGAATCGCTATTTGCAATTTCGTCGATCAAGTGCAACTCTCACACAGGCGAATTCCGGAAAACTGCCAGCGCGTCTCCGGCGCAAAAAAATTCCTGTACGTTGCCCGCAGATGTGTGACAGGCGTGGCAAAGGAGCCTCCGCGCAACACAAATTTCCCGCTCATGAATTTTCCGTTATACTCGCCCAGCGCCCCAGGCAGTGGAGTAAAACCCGGATATGGCAAATAGGCACTTGCAGTCCACTGCCACGCGTCGCCGAATATCTGCATGACTCTTTCATCCAGGCACGGCACAGGATGGAATCGTCCTGTTTCAAGCAGATTTCCTGCGATAGGATGCTGCGCGGCACAGCACTCCCATTCTGCTTCCGTAGGCAGCCGCTTCCCGGCCCAGCGTGCATACGCATCTGCTTCATAAAAGCTCACGTGCGTCACAGGAAGGTTGCGCATCGTATCCAGCGCCAGTGTGCCGCGCAGGGTGAAAATCTTCCAACTGCCCTCTTGTTTCGTCCAGTAAAGCGGTGCCTGCCACGCCTGGCTTTGCACCTGATGCCATCCTTCGGAGAGCCATAACTCCGCGCGCGAATAACCCTCATCCGCGATGAAATTCGCGTACTCGCCATTTGTGATGAGACGGTTGCTCAACGCGAAAGGCTCCAGCCAGACACGATGACGTGGACGCTCATTGTCGAAGCTGAACCCAGCATCCGCCAGTGCGCCAATTTCGCTGAGTCCTCCTGTGCTGGAAGTGAACGCAAGCGGCAAATCTTTGGTCGGCTGGTTCTGCGGAGGAGCCATGTACGCCGGACGCATCGGATTGGTGGCAAATGCGTGCAGAATATCCGTCAGGATCAATTCCTGATGCTGTTGTTCGTGATGCGCGCCCAGAATCAGGCGATCCAGCGCTTCCGAGCCTACATCCATCCGACCTGCAAACTCTGTCATCGCTTGATCCACATGTCGGCGATAAGCAAGAACTTCATCGAGAGTTGGTCGAGAAAACGAAGCGCGAAGATGCTTGTCCGGAAAACGTGCAAAGCTCTGATAGTAGCTGTTAAAAAGCCAATGAAAATCCGCGTGGAATGCCTTGTATCCGGGAAAAAACGGAAACAGGATAAAGGACTCGAAAAACCAGGTCGTATGCGCCAGGTGCCACTTCACCGGCGAAGCCTCCGGCATCGACTGCACCATCATGTCTTCTGCGGTCAATTGAGCAACCAGGGCAAGCGTCTGATCTCTGACCGCCAGAAAACGCGCCAGGTGGTCACAGCTTTGGGCTTGCGCCGCCGTGCGGTCTTCGCGGATGGGGATGCGCATCATGAGTGCAATTTCTTTCCTGCGACTATTGGATGATTCGGAGCCATCTTTGGAAGCAAATCTTTCGTCTAATGTAATTGAGCGCGTTACAGCGGAAGAAATGGAGGCGACGATGAGTTGGAAACGATCGGTCATACTTCAGGTGAGCATCGTATGGCTTGCAGCGATGACGGTCTGCGCAGGATGTGGCATCGCCCTGGCTCAGGGAACTGCGGCGGACAATCCATCCGGCATGGGCGCGCGGACGGGAACATGGCTTCCAGGCGCGCGTGGAGTGCTGGGAAAGGTGGTCAGTGCAGATGCCTCGACAGTCACAATCAAGCTGGATAGCGGCATCGCGTATTCGATCCATTTCGACGCCAACACGCGCATCCTGCAGCAGCCTTCACGGCAGAAGCAGCATGGCCAGAGCGCCGGTCCGCGTCCTCACATGCAACAGATTGCTGCATCCGACCTGCACCCGGGCGATACCATTACGGCCGTAGGAGAGGTGGACGATACAGCCAGGACAGTCGGTGCGGTGGCAATTGTTCGCCTTGATCCTGCACGTGCAGCTCGATTAAAAACCCTGGAGACGAACTATGGAAAGACTTGGCTGGCGGGAAGCATCACCTCCATTCAGGGAGCACAGGTGACGATTCTCGGCATGGTGGATCGCGCACCGCATGTTGTCCTTGTTGACAAAAACACCCGATTTCGCAGGATGCGCGATGCCATTACGCTGGCTGACCTGAAGCCGGGCGATGTGATTCACATCGCTGGTGCTGCAGCAAGCGGAAACTTCACCGCGACCACGATTCGAGTGATGCCCTCGCATCTCCGCAGGGATATCAAGCGATCCAACCTTGCGATACCCGCAGGATCAGCGGAGACTGGATCAGCGGAGACTGGATCAGCGCAGACCGGATCCGCACAGCACGCGGCATCATCACAGTAGGCTGCGTTCTCTTTGCACTTTGTTTCAGAAAACGCTCATGAGACCCGCGTCGATTATGGGTCTCATGAGAGACGATTCAAGCAGGAGACTCCAGAAAGATCGCATGCGACTGGAGGAAAATTCACATCAATCTTCGAAGCTGGACTGAAGCGGCATATTCTCCACCGCCCATTGCAGTGCGTCCAGGTAATGACGTGCAAGAACCGCAGGATCGACTCCCATCGCATTGGCAATGAGATCGCATTTTGCCCATTCTCCGTGCTCATGACATTCCATCCAACAGAGCGTAGCGCGCTCCGGATTCTTTGCGCCAAGAAGCGCCTGCCGAATGGACTGACTGAGAGGAAGATGTTGAACGATGACTTCCATCGATACACTCAACAAAGCCGGAACGAGGCTGAGTATGCCGACCAGATATTGTTCCGTTGCATCGATGCCCCGTGCATTTGCAACGATCTCGCACAAACGCGCGCGGTGGAAGGCAAATTGAAGAAGTTCAGGCGGTCGATTGCCAAGCATCTCACTGGCGATGGCCAGCGTTGCCATACGCCGAAATGCAGCGTCGCCTACCAATTGCAGCGCCATCTGGATGGAATGAATCTCGTTTCTCATTCCATAAATGGGGGAATTGACTAGTTTTAGAAGTCGCAGCATGAGTGCTGGGTCGCGTTTGAGCAGAAGGCTGAGATTGTGCTGATCGAGAGGCTCGTCCAGCAACGCGCGCAGCAAATCCAGATGCAGCATTCTGTTGGTTGGGATCGTTCGGTTTTCCACGATGACGGGCCGCGAAAAAAAATATCCCTGGAACAACAGGAAGCCTTCGCGCCGAAGCTGGTGGAAATCTTCCTCAGTCTCAATGCGTTCTGCGATCAGTTGCGGCGTAGCCTTGCAGGCTTGCAGATGCGCGATCAACTCCGTGCGCGCTACAACATCAAGCTGCTCAATATCCACCTTCACATAAGCAGCGAGCGCAAGAAAAGGAATCCAGGACTCCGACCAGGAAAAATCATCCAGCGCAAACATATAGCCATCCCGATGCAATCGAGTGCAGGCCGCCAAAAGTTCAGCATCCGGCTCCAACGTCTCCAGAAGCTCCAGCACCGTTTCTTCGGGACGAAGAACGCGAACCTGTTCTTCCACAATAGCTTCACGTGTGCAGTTGATAAACGCTAAGCGACCATTTGTGATGGCTTGCAATCCGTAGAAAACGGTTTGATCCAGCACGTTGCGCGTCGCCATGGTGTGATCGCCGTAAAAGCTGGATTCACGTCCTGCACGAAACAGCAGTTCATAAGCATGCACTTTTCCATGTGCGTCCAAAATTGGCTGACGAGCCAGATAACGCATTGCGGACTGCATCGCATCTTGTGTTGCAGCATCCGTCGCACAGAGTAAATTCAACCCATCAGCGGCTGCGCGCCTACCGTTTGGATGAGCCTCAACGTCCATACCAAATCCCTCAAAACGGTCATCGGCAGGACAAAGCAAAACATGAAGCAAAGGTCGTGCAATTCAGGGTTTGTGTTGTGACGGGACAAACATCGGTCAGGAGATCGGCTGAAGCTCCTCAACCGCCGATGAACATGCCGCCGTTCACATCCAGAACATGCCCGGTCACATAACCGGCGCCTTCACTGGCCAGATACGCGATGGCGTGGGCGATCTCGCCGTCGGTTCCAGGTCGGCCCAACGGAATGGACTGCATCATGGCTGCCCGTTGCGCCTCGTTCAACACCTCGGTCATCGGCGTTTCAATATAGCCGGGCGCAACGGCATTGACGGTAATACCGCGGCTTGCAACCTCACGCGCAAGCGAACGTGTCATACCGATCAGGCCCGCCTTGCTTGCGGCATAGTTCACCTGACCCGCCTGCCCGGTGCGCGCAACAACACTGGTGATGTTGATGATGCGCCCCCAGCGATTTTTGAGCATCGCGCTCAGCAGCGACTGCGTGAGCAGAAACGCGCCCGTCAGATTGGTCGTGAGTACGTCGTCCCAATCGGCTCGCTTCATCCGTAGCACCAGCCCATCGCGCGTGATGCCGGCGTTGTTCACCAGAATCGCGACCGTTCCCAGCCCGTCCAACACGGCTTTTGCGCAGCTTCGGATCGACTCTTCGCTGGCAATGTCGAGAGGAAATATCTCCGCGCTTCCACCGGCGGCGACGATTTCGGACCGCACCTGGGTGAGCTTAGCCTCATTGCGCGCTGCCAGCGCGACCGTAGCACCCCTTGCCGCCAGTTCCAATGCGCACGCGCGCCCAATTCCCTGTGAAGCCCCGGTTACCAGCGCAATTCGGCCTGCAAGTTCGCTCATCGTTCGTCCTCGTAAAAAAATCTGCGCCAACGGCAGAGATCCCCGCGCGCTCCCTGCCGATTATAGAAGCTGCAGCAAGTTGATCGCAGGAGCAGTATGTAGCCGTATGCGGCAGTATGCCTCAATGGGCTGCAGCAGGCAGGGCGTGAGGACTCTCCGGTGGTCCCAGATAACTGGCCTTCAGGCTGCCCGGCGCTGCCAGCACCAGGCGTTCGACCACCAGTCCCGGATCGACCATCGCCAGATGCAGCGTATGGTAGCCGGGCTGCGCCACCTGCATCGCGACGGTGACGTGGCGTATCTCATCGCTGACGACTTTTGCCCACGTCTTCTCCGACAAGTCGGCCAGCGCATCCACGATCTGCGGTTGTCCGTCATCCAGCCACACTGCAAAGCGCAGGCCACGGCCAGGAACGAAGTTCAACGAAGGGCCAACCGACACGTCCAGATTCATCGCGCCCGTGTCGAAGAGATACATCTTGTAATCAAGCCGTGGAGCGTTTTGCGTCGTGCGAATACTGGCTGCGGTGACCGGAAAGATCGTCATTCCGGAGCGCGTCAGCCCGTAGTCTGGAATGCGGCCCCAGTGAGCTGTAGCCACAGCGACTCGCGCTGTTGTGTCCTCAGCTTCCATCGCCACCAGCCCGTCGCTTTCCGCAAATCCGTCCAAAGTTGACGGCGTCACGCCCTGGGCGACCGATGCGATCACAGCAATTTTGAACGTCGGCGCGCGAGCTGCCGATTGCGCCTGGCTGACCGTGATGGTGCCCGTCGATTCTCCAGGCTGGAGATGCGTCCAGTCCACCGTCACCTGAACGCGCTGCTCGCTGATCACCGTTCCCTGCTGGATACTTACGTGGACCCAGGGCTGATCCGCAGAGACGCTGAACTGAAACGGCTTTGAGCCGCGATTGAAAACGTCAAAGAATCGCGTCTGCCGCGCAAAATGATCGAAGTGCAGCTCCTGCTTCTGATAGAACGATGTCGTCCCTTCACTCAGCACGCTCATGCGCGCCTCGGGCCACAACTGCACCTGGCTCACCGCAGGCATCACGTTCACCGGCGGCTCCTGCCACCAGGTGTAGCCAAGATGCGTCTGGTCCATCATATGGTTCCATTTCCCGCCTGCAATTTCGTGATTATAGCGATGACGGATGGTTGCATCTTCCGCAAAAAGCGCGCGCGCTTCGTCCGCCAGAGCATTGGCGCTGGCTCGGCCTTCGGCAGCGTAGAGGCGATTGCGTCCGGCTGTGATGTAAAGTCGCGTCACTGTGCCCGAAGCCAGAATCGGGTGCAGCACCAGCTCGAAATACGCATCCTGCTCGCTGGCAGGAAGTTGCTTGCCGAGGGTCGTTGCATCGTCTTCCAGTTTCTTCCACTGCGCTTCCACGCGATCCGCTTCGTTGTAGTGGGTCAGGCTGAAGGTCGTCGGATCGATCAGCTCCGGCTTGCGCCACCCATTCATCTTCGTATACTCGGCCATCATGGCTGCAATCGCTTCCGCATGCTCCGGCCCGAACTCGCGCGCGGCCCAGAGACGCGTGAACTCGTTGAGCTGATCCTTGCCCCAGCGCTCAGGATCGCGCGCATAGCTCAGGAAAAACTCGATCGGAAACTCCATCGGCTTCAGGTCGCCAACGTTGACCACCCAGATGCGCGTCGCACCGTACTCCACAGCCAGGTGCATCTGTTCCCACACCTTGGGGATGGGGTTGGTATTGAGCCATTTGTAATTGCGTGGATCGCCCACATAGTCGAAGTGGTAGTAGATGCCTGCCCCGCCGCTGCGCGCCCGTTCCGCCTGAGTGGGCAAACGGCGAATATTGCCCCAGTTATCGTCGCTCCACAACAGCGTCACATCGTCGGGCACGCGCATGCCGCTTTCGTAGTAACCCTGCACTTCCTTGTAAAGCGCCCACACCTTGAGATCCGCCTTCAGCCTCGGGGTGCTGTGTGCATCCAGAATCGCGCGCTGTGCGGCGACAATCTGCTCCAGCAGCTCAATATTCTGTCCACCCGTCATCGGCATGTCACCGTCGCCGCGCATGCCCAGCGTAATCGTGCTTTCGTAGTTGCCGTTGCGCTCAATGCCCTCGGTCCAGAACTTTTCCAGTTCCGGCGCGTTGGTTGAGAAGTTCCACGGTCCAACGCCGTGCCGCTTCCACTCCTGCTGTGCGCGCAACATCGGCTCATGGTGCGATGTGCCCATGACGATGCCGTACAGATTGGCCAGTTTGGGATTTTCCGGATCGTCTTCGTTGAACGCGCTGCCCCACATTGCAGGCCACAGATAATTGGCGTGCAGCCGCAGCAGCAGTTCAAAGACGTGCGCGTAAAAACGATGGTTATATCCGCCGTAGCGCTCATTCACCCACCCAGTGAGCGCAGGTGCTTCATCGTTCAGGAAGATGCCGCGATAGCGTACCGCAGGCTCGCCGGAAATATGTGCTCCAGGCAGCACGAAGAGCGCTTCATGGTGTTGCACGGGAACATCGGCCCACCAGTACCAGGGCGAGACGCCGATCTGCTCCGAGAGATCGTACATTCCATAGATGGTGCCGCGTTTGTCGCTGCCTGCAATGACCAATGCACGCTGGATCCCCGGTAACGGATGATCCACAACTTCGGTCAGCGTCGCTTCCCACTTGCCCGCAATCGCTGAGAGATCGATTCTGTGCGCGCGCACAAGTCGATCGATGAGCGCGCTGTGGCCGAGCGTGCCAATGATGACAACTTCAGCCTGTTTCCCCTTCGGCTGCACTTCGGTGACGAGCGTCGGCGTCAAGCCGGTCACGCGGTCAATATCCTGGCGAAAATCGCCTGCCGCGCGCAGGACACCCGGATCGTCAGCCGGATCCAGCAGCAGCGTCGCCGTACGTCCGTTCGCCGCCAGGGAAAAGGCTCCGGAGGCCGGTTGAAAGGCAACCATCTTCGGCTGTCCCAGTCCAAAGGCAAGTGTTGCGGTCATCCCGCACACAATTCCAGCACACATCGAGTGCATCTTCATCGCGCACTCTTTCTATCAGCTAAATCGATGTAATGCAAGCCTCCGGTCATTGCCTCAACGCGCAGATGTCGGCGCTGCCGCAGCCTCCACCAGTGCCCGCACCGGAGCAACGATCGGCAGAATGAGCACTGCTTGCGGCGCTTCTGCCGCCTTCAATTCACGTTCCCACTCCGTCGTCATCTCCGTTGTGGAGTGTTGTCCGCCTTCGATCTCCAGCATCGCGTCCAGACCGATCGCAGCCACGCGATTCAAGGTTGCAGAGACCGGTCCAAGCTCTGCCGTCAACGCAGAACGATCGAGCATCGGTGCCAGCTTTTGCTGGTTCCCGCGCCACCGGTTCAGCATGGCGCGCGCCTGCTCCCACTCAGCCTGCGTCGCCTGGCCGGAGGCGATGGCGGTCGCCAATCTCTGGAATTGCCGCGCTGCTTCGCTCTCCGGAGGAATCGCATCGACCAGATGATTCAGTGGCGTATAGGTGTAAGCCGGTTGCAGCCCGCCGCGCGCATACCCCTGCGGTGGCTGGACAGCCGAAGCCAGAACACGCAACGCAGTCGGGTCTGGATCGCCGGAGATGCTTTCCAGCATCGTCCGGGTGGTTGCGCGTGGATTGACGCCCCAGGCAGCCAGACGAACACGGAACACGTCCAGCCGTCGATACATGCTGTTGACATCGTTCACCTCTGTCGGCGACCACAGGCGCTCGGCAATGGCCGCCATGCGCGGCCAGATGCGCGTGTCGATCGTCTGGCCATCCACATATTCGCTCCAGATGGCGGCTTCGCCCCCGAGAATGTTTTTGGTCTGAGCTGGCGTCAGCTTGTCGGCAATTCCGGCCAGCGGATCGACGCTGTAATGCTCTGCCGCGGATTGATTCAGGTCCAGGTAATATCCGGTCGAAAGCAAGGCGCGATAGCCGTGCTGCGCCGCATGCAACAACGACTCCCGACCACGCCAGGACTGGATGACCACCTGCTTTGGCGTCTCCGGCTGAAGCACCTCGTCCCATCCCTCGACGACCTTGCCGTGCGCTGTCACCAGCCGCTCCACACGCGCCGTGAAGAAAGCCTGCAACGCTGCATTGTCCTTGATGTGATGCAGGCGCATGAACTGCTGGATGTGCGCATTCGCATCCCATTCCTTGCCATTGCACTCATCGCCGCCAATGTGAAAATACGCATCGGGAAACAACGTGGTCATCTCACCCACAAAACGATTGAGAAAAAGATAGGTGCTCTCGCGCGTCGGATCGATGGCTCCGTCCAACACTCCAAACCGATCCGCAATGCTGTACGGTCCCTTCGCACTGCCCAATTGCGGATAGCCCACGAGCCAGCTTGTTGCATGGGCTGGCATGTCAAACTCCGGCACCACGCGAATGCCTCGATCGCGCGCGTAGGCAATCACCTCGCGAATCTGCTCCTGCGTATAAAACTGTCCGTTCGAGCCTTTTTCCTGTAACAGCGGAAAGACCCGGCTTTCGACGCGGAAACCCTGATCGTCCGACAAGTGCCAGTGGAAGACGTTCAGCTTCACCGTCTCCATCGCGTCAAGATTGCGCAGGATGACCGGCAGGGGAATGAAGTGGCGTGAAGCGTCAATCATCAGCCCGCGCCACGGAAAGCGCGGTTGATCGTCGATCACAGCATAGGGAACGACGAATCCCTGCGGCGATGCTTTGACCATCTGCAGAAACGTCTGCAATCCACGCAGAACGCCAAGCGGATTCGGTGCCGACAACTGAGCGCCCTGCGCATCGATCGCCAGATGATAGCTTTCATCCTCGCCCAGTTTCTGCACAGCGGCACTGGCTTTGCCAGTATGCACCACCAGACGCTGCGTCGCTTCGCGCGGCGTGTCTTCGTCCCCCTCCAACCCAAATAAAATGCCGGTCTCGGCCGAGAGCCGATTCAGAAAGCGCGCGCGCGCGCGCACCAGGCGCGGCTCCGAATATCCCGTCAGTTCGACGCGGAAGTGTCCATCCAACGGCAAGACCCCAGGCTGAATCTGAATACTGGATGGCATGGGCATCACAGGCGGAAGATCGACTGTGGTTGCCTGCCGGGAACTTTGTGCAAACGCCGAGGTCAGCGTTGCGCTACAAATCACAAAAGCAAGCAAAGTGCGAAGATGGCGGGGCATTTCTGGCTCCTGAAACACGGTCCCCAAACTGTGCAGCCGTGCGCACAGATGGCCGTGTGAACTCAGCCTGTATCTTAACGTGATTTGCCCGCGTCAGCCGTTCTGGCGCTCTGGCGCTCCCATGGACTTGCTGCCGATGCGGTTCCAGATGAAACATGGAGCGCTCACAGGAGATGAAGGAAGCGCGCGTGAGCGTTTTCGCTCCCAGTGCTCCCGTCGCAACACTTTCAGTATGGCTTTTCCTACCTGTAAAGCCACACAAACTACTGCCTGCCTGCATCGACAATGAGCAAGAATGCTCTAGAATCGGTGTGCTGCGCTGAACGGGCGCGGGGCGCACGTGAAACGATTCAGGAGGATGAGGATGCAGGCAGGAACAGGACGTTTGGCTGTGGCCGGGGTGATGGCTCTGGCAGGCATGATGGCAGTGGCGCAGTCGGGAATGGGTCACGCAGCAAAGAGCGCGGCGCAGGATGGCAAACTGCATGTCTACTTCATGGACGTGGAGGGTGGGCAATCGACGCTGTTTGTAACGCCGACGGGCACGAGTCTTCTGGTGGATACCGGATGGGCAGATCACGATGGACGCGATGCGGATCGCATTGTGGCTGCGGCTCACAAAGCTGGACTGAAACGGATCGACGCCGTGCTGATTACCCACTTTCACGACGATCACGTAGGTGGTGTGCCGCAGTTGCTGGCGCGGATTCCAGTGGGCGAGTTTCTGGACCATGGGCCGTATCGTGAGCTGACGAAAGACGTAGCGGGAAACTATGCTGCGTACCTGAAAGCGCTGGATGAGCACCATGTGAAGCGCGTGGTGATGCAGCCAGGCGAAAAGCTTCCGCTGACGGGGTTGGTTGCAACTGCGGTGACGGCGGACTGGAAGGTGATTGACCATCCGCTGCCCGGCGCCGGCGAGCAGAATCCGTATTGCGCGAATCTACCGAAGTATCCGCATGACGAGACGGAGAATTCACGATCGCTGGGAACGGTGATTCAGTTTGGGCAGGTGCGAATCGTGGACCTGGGCGACCTGACGAGCGACAAGGAAGTGGAGCTGATGTGTCCGGTGAACAAGCTGGGGACAGCGCAGATTCTTGTGGTGAGCCATCACGGCTGGTATCCAAGCTCCAGTCCGGCTCTGGTGGATGCGCTGCATCCGCGGATTGCGATTATGGACAATGGTGCGCTGAAGGGAGGCTCTCCGGCAACGTTCAAGACGCTCAAGTCTGCGCCTGGACTGGAGAACTGGTGGCAGTTGCACTACTCGATGGAGGGCGGAGCAACGTGGAATGCTCCGGATGCGTACATCGCAAATCTGGACCGAGCGAAAGATCCTCAAGCCAAGGACTCTGGATATGGACTGGAGCTGACCGTATCTCGCAGTGGTAGCTTTACGGTGACGAACGAACGGACCGGCGTGACCAAGCAGTATGCGGCAAAATGAAGCCGTGACGAAAATTATAAGAAAAGTGCGGCGTTTCCAACGCCGCACTTTTCTTATGGGTTCAAATTTGTGAGACAGTTCAGGCTGCGCCGAGGGCTGAGCGAACAGGCAGAAGCAAGCCTGCAAGCTGGGAGCGACCGCGACTCATGCGGGACTTGACCGTGCCGGACGGAATGCGCAAACGGGTGGAGATGTCTTCGTTCTCAAGATCGTCGAGCAGGCGCATGTGGACGACAGCGCGCATCTCAGGGGCGACATGGCAGATGGAGCGGGATACAATCTGGCGAAGTTCAGCGCGCGCAGCAGACTGCTCCGGAGTCGGCTGGGAATCAGCAATAAGCTGGAGCAGGGAAGGTTCGTCCTCATGAAGGGGAGCATCAAGCGAAACGGTGGAACGCTGTCTTGCAGATCGACGCCATGTATCGACACAAAGATTGCGCGTGAGAGTGGCAATCCACGCCTTCAGCTCACCGCGTGCCGGGTCATAGTCTGGCAACCGCTGCCAGATGCGCAGCAGAACTTCCTGGACAAGGTCATCCGTATCTTCAGGCGAGCCAGTGTACTGGGCGCAAATGGAGTAGACAAGTCCGCGAGAACCGCGCAGAAGCTCGGACCATGCGGAGTTGTCGCCGCGACGGCAGGCTTCGATGAGTTTGAGTGGGGAAGGTTGCATCGGGTTTCTCCTTGCGATTGACAAGATATCGATTTGACTTCACCGCGCATTCACACCAGAAACCACTTAACGCCAGCGCGAAGTGGGAGTGGAAACAAAAATGGGGAAGACCAGGCACATGAGACTCGCATGTCGGATGTGCGTATGAAAACGAACGACCATAAATCTGGACTTCCCGCTCGGGAGAGAACTGCGATCCCGATAGATTCAGTGGAGCATCTGCAACGAGAGCGCGCAGTCACGAAGCGTCACGAATTGTAACGAAGTGTAAAGCGAGTAATCGATCTGTGTTACAAAGTGTTACGGCATGAGAGCGTAGCGCGGCGTAGAAATGAAAGGTGATGGCCGCAGATAACATGGAACCAATTCTGCTGATCGATGACGACACGGAGTTGTCGGGGATGCTCGAGGATTACCTGAGCCGACATGGGTTCATGGTGAAGACCGAGCACCGCGGCGAGGTGGGCCTGGAACGCGCGCTGCGAGAGCCGTTTGCGCTGGTGCTGCTGGATGTGATGCTGCCAGGAATGGATGGCTTTGAGGTACTGCGGCGGTTACGATCTCGGTCGCCGGTGAGCGTGTTGTTGCTGACGGCACGCGGTGAAGATGTGGACCGGATTGTTGGCCTGGAGATCGGAGCAGATGACTATCTGCCGAAGCCATTTAATCCCCGTGAGCTGCTGGCGCGTGTGCGGGCGATACTGAGGCGTAGTGCGGGGCGGCAATCGGCAGAGACAGGCGCGACGTATCTGGAAGCAGCAGGAATTGCGATGGATACCGGAGCGCGGACGGCAAGTTGCAAGGGCGTGAGTCTGGATTTGACGGATGTTGAGTTTGAACTGCTGCGCGCGTTAGTGAGGGCTCCAGGACAGGTGCTGACGCGAGAGATGCTGACGGAGTCCGTTCTGGAGCGCAAATTTCATCCGTTTGATCGCAGCCTGGATATGCATGTAAGCCGCTTACGACGGAAGCTGGAAGACGCAGCGGGTGAAGGCGAGTTGATCAAGACGATTCGCGCTACCGGCTATCAGCTTGCCATGCCGACAGCAGGCGCGCGGCGCGGAGCATAAGAAATGCGAAGCACGTTTATCAAGCTGTTCCTGGCCTTCTGGACGATCGAAGCACTGATCTTCATTTCGACGCTGTTTTTTCTCATGAATCAGTTTCGGACAACGGAGGCGGTGTATACCTCTGCATTTGCGCAGATGGAGTCGAATGCGCGGCTTTCGATTCGAGCCTATGAAACTGGCGGCTGCGGGGCGTTGAAAGCAGTGCCGAGTATCTTTCCCATTGACCAGCCAGCGCCAGGCGACCAGCCAGCGCTACTCTTCGATCCGCAGAATCATCTCCTGTGCCAGTCGATCGACACAGCCCCCTACGTGCGGCGCGTCGCTGAGGTACGCAAGTATGGCTACATGGTTCATGGACAGGGTTCAGCGAGCTATATGCAAGGCGTGCTGGCGGATGATGCTGCTGGACGCCACTACGTATATATCCTGCGCGGCAGTTATCCGCGACAAATTTACATTCCCTATCGTGAGATGCTGCCACGGCTGGCGATCAGCCTGATTGTTTCGCTGATAGTGACCTTTGTGATCACGCTGATGATGACGCGACCGATCGGCCTGCTAAGAGCGGCGGCCCGAGAGCTGGCTCAGGGGAATCTGCGAGCGCGCGTGGAGTGGCCAGGACGTGGCATCCCAGACCGTGGGAAAGAACGCGTGGAAAAAGACGAGTTGCGTGGACTGGTGTGGGACTTCAACGAGATGGCCGAGCGGCTGGAGCAACTGGTGGATGCGCAGAAGCTACTGCTGCGGGATGTCTCTCACGAATTGCGGTCTCCGCTGGCCCGGCTGAGCGTGGCGCTGGAGTTGGCGCGCGAGGAAGCCGACGTAGCGGCAGCCAAGCTGGACGGCGAACAGAACATGCACGCCTGTGCGCTGCTGATGGATCAATTGGATCGGATTGGACGCGAGACCGGGCGACTGAATGATCTGATTGGTCAGTTGCTGAGCCTTTCTTCGCTGGAGTCAGCGCGGAAGCTTCCGGAGACGGAGACGGTTTCGCTGCATGAGGTGGTGACTGGACTGTTGTCCGATATGGAGTATGAGGCGCAGCGGCGTGGTAGCCATGTGGTCTTTACCGATGACAGCGGCGCAGAACTTTCTGTTCTGGGCAGTCGTGAGCTGCTGACACGCGCCGCTGAAAACGTGATTCGCAATGCAATTGCATACACGACCGAAGGAAGTGCTGTGACGATTTCACTTCGCTGTGAAGAACGCTTGTTGAGCGATGTCGCGGTGATCGAAGTGAAGGATTGCGGTCCGGGCGTACCGGAAGATCAATTGTCAGCGATCTTCCGACCATTCCATCGACTGGACTTGGCACGCCAACGCTCTACGGGCGGCTATGGCGTAGGCCTTGCGATCACCGAGCGTGCCATCCGGCTGCACGGCGGCGAAGTGAGGGCAAGTAATGCAGCAGGTGGCGGCTTGATTGTAGAGCTACGATTACCCCTGACCGGGTGACAACGGAGAAGCAGGCACCGGTCGAAAACAAATATCAAGCGAGCAAACCGCGATGCTCGCGAACAAGTGCAAGCGCCGCATCGAGCGCCGTCGCCGTGTCGCCAAATTGGCGAATCCAGCGGACATCTTCTTCGCGGCGAAACCAGGTCATCTGGCGCTTGGCGTAGTTGCGATGGCCCTGTTGGGCGACGGCGATGGCGTCCGGTTCGGAGAGTTCGGCGCGCAGGACAGCGAGCGCCTGACGGTAACCCAGCGCTTCGAGCGGACGCACCGGACCGAAGCGGGTGAGCAGCGATTGGGTCTCGGCGAGAATTCCTTTGGCGAACATCTGCGCAGCTCGATCGTTGATGCGCGCATAGAGCGCAGCGCGTGCTGGATCAAGGCCGATGCGCAGCAGACGAAAACCAGTGAGTGCGTCGCGTCCCTCGGCAAGCTGGTCCGAAATGGGGCGACGCGCGGTGAGCGTGACCTCAATTGCACGCATCAACTTCGGCGTGTCGTTCGCATGAATGCGCGCAGCGGTAACGGGATCAAGGCGCGCAAGCAGGCGATGCAGCCAGCCAGAACCACGGCGCTCGCGGCTGCGAGACATGCGTCGCCGCAGATCGTCATCGCGTTGCGGGCCAGGGAACAGACCCTGAACGAGTGCGCGGAGATAGAGGCCAGTGCCACCGGTGATGATCGGCGTAGCTCCTCGGGCAACGATGGAGTGCATGGCGGTGCGAGCTTGCCGCGCGTAGTCGCCCGCGGTGAAGTCGCGGTCCGGATCAGTGACGTCAAGCAGGTGATGAGGAACAAGCGCACGTTCGGCAGCGGTGGGCTTGGCGGAGCCGATATCCAGGCCACGGTAAACGGCGACCGAGTCGCAACTGACAATCTCAACTGGAAAACGACTGGCAAGTGCAAGTGCAAGCGCGGTTTTGCCGCTGGCTGTGGGGCCGAGCAGGATGATTGCAAGCGGATCGGTGGAACTGGCGGAGACGGCTACCACAGGCGCCACCAGCCCGCAGGAAACCACCAGGCGCGCGGCACCTGTGCAAGCCGCCAGGCCAGCACGACCAGCGCGACGAGCACCAGACCAAAGCGCTGGTTGCGCAGAAAGGTGCGCAATCGTTCAGGCTTGCGCGGCGGCGTGGAGTGAGATCGCATCAAGATTCAGTGGAACGCACAGGCAGTATAGCGAATGGGGAGTTCAGGCCGCGTAAACTGAGAGAAGCGCAAACGGTATGGGATGCAAAGATTTAGATTCGACACGGCAAGGACGGATTGAAACATGAAAGTACTGGTGATTGGATCGGGTGGCCGGGAGCATGCGCTGGCGTGGGCGCTGAAGCAAAGCGCGCGGGTGACGGAAGTGGTGTGCGCGCCCGGCAATGGCGGAATGGCGCAGATCGCGCGGCTGGCTCCGGTGGTGCTGTCGGATTTGGACAGCATGGTGGAACTGGCGGTTCGCGAGGAGCCGGGGATGGTAGTGGTGGGTCCGGAACTGCCGCTTGCGCTGGGGTTGGTGGATGTGCTGCGCGAGCGCGGGCTGCGCGTCTTTGGGCCGACGCAGGCTGCGGCCATGCTGGAGACAAGCAAGTCGTTTGCCAAGCGATTTCTGCAGCGGTACCAGATTCCGACGGCGAACTACGCCGTTTGCACCAGCGCGGCGGAGGTGGAAAAAGCTTTGGAGCTATTCCACGCGCCCATGGTCGTGAAGGCTGACGGACTGGCGGCGGGCAAGGGAGTAGTCATCTGCCAGACGCGACGCGCCGCACTGGAGGCAGCGCAGGGACTCTTCAGCGGAGAGTTGCTCGGAATCGATGGCGAGCGACAGGTGGTGATCGAGGAGTTCCTGACGGGCGACGAGGTCAGCTTCCTGTGCCTGTGCGATGGTCTGACGGCCCTGCCTCTGGTCGCGGCGCAGGATCACAAACGGGTTGGCGAAGGCGACACCGGACCGAACACGGGCGGCATGGGCGTTTACTCCACCGATACCATTCTGGATGCCGAGACGCAGGAGTGGGTGGTGCGGCATATTGCCGAGCCAACACTGCGCGGGATGGCAGCGGAGGGAACGCCGTTCACCGGAGTGTTGTATATCGGGCTGATGATGACGGCGCGTGGGCCGCAGGTGCTGGAGTTCAATGCTCGGTTTGGAGATCCGGAGACGCAGGCGATTCTGGCTCGGCTGGACAGCGACCTGACCGAAGTGCTCGATGCCGCCATCGATGGACGTCTTGCCGAGACGGAGCTGCGCTGGAAGCCAGGCGCAAGTGCGTGCGTAATTGCTTGCTCAGGCGGCTACCCGGGAAGCTATGAGACGGGTAAGCCGATCCTCGGGCTGGAAGCAGCAGCGCAAGTGGACGGAGTCGTCGTCTTCCACTCCGGGACGGCGCGTCGAGCAGGCAATCTGGTGACGTCCGGCGGACGCGTTCTGGGCGTCACGGCTGTCTCCGACGATCTGCGCAACGCACTCGGACGGGCATACGAAGCAATGGACAGAATCGTGTTCGATGGGATCTATTTTCGACGGGATATTGGACACAAAGCATTGCGCAAAGAGGCGTGAGACTGCTCGCATGGCGAGCAAAGGATCGAAGCAAAGCAGGGTGACAGATCAAACGTTGAGATGGGGGGATGGCGATGCAACGGATGTTTTGGATGAAGGCATGCGCGGCAGTGGCGCTGACCGCGACGATGGCTGCGGCGCAGACGACCGCTTCAGGGCCAGCAGCGGCAAAACCGACCGACAACGGACAGGCACAGCACAACCGGCAGCTTCAGGAGGATTTCCCCTGGTTGGCGCGATTCCGCATGATGGATGCGGCTCTGCCGGAGCCGGCAGCGGATGAAACGCGCGTGGTTTTCATGGGAGACTCCATCACGGAAAACTGGCAACATGATGGCGTGCCGTTTGTGCCAGAGCTTCCAGGGCATCCCTGGGTGAAGATCAATCGAGGCATCAGCGGACAGACGACGCCACAGATGCTGTTGCGCTTCCGTCAGGATGTCATCGACCTGAAACCGACGGTGGTGGTGTTGATGGCAGGAACGAACGATATCGCTGGGAATACGGGCGTGATGACGCTCGGGGATACGCAGAACAATCTGGCTTCAATGGCGGATCTGGCGCGGGTGCATCACATTCGAATGGTGATCTGCTCTGTGCTGCCGGCGGCGGATTTCCCCTGGCACCGGGGATTGCAGCCAGCGGAAAAGATTCGTTCGCTCAATGCGTGGATGAAAGGCTACGCAGCCGAGCACGGACTGGTCTATGTGGACTTCTGGAAGGCGATGGCGAACTCCGACGGGGGGATGCCTGCATCGCTGAGCAAGGACGGCGTGCACCCGAACGACGCCGGATACGCAATCATGAATCCGCTGGTGGATGCAGGAATCAAGAGCGCGCTGACCCAGCCTGCTCCGTAAGGCATTCCGCTTCGGACGGAACGAATATTGGGCTGTACCAGAATGGGGCCAGACTGAGGAGTCTGGCCCCATTGTTTCCCCTTCACATCGTTGGGTGATCGACGCGCACCATCAGCACATCGTGCGCGCCAAGTTCGATCGGCATCCCGTCTGTCAGCGTGACCGACTTGCCTGTCCAGAGGTCGGTTCCGGTCTGTGCCCCATGCAGCCCCAGTTTGCTCAACTGAAGATGAAACGGATGCGTTGCGTACCGGCTGGCGCCGTTGTCGATGATGGCGATTGCCATTGCTCCGTTGGCCAGCGGCCGCTCCCACACCTCGAACTCGCCCTCAGCATAGGCGCGATGTCCCTGCTTGCCCAGCGTATCCTGATCGACGGCAATCACCGCCCGATTGGTAAGAATCGCACGGACTTCCGGCTTCATATTCGGCAAGTCATTGCCCGCCAGCAGCGGCGCGGCCAGGATCGCCCACAGCGAAAAATGGCTGCGATCCTCAGCCAGCGACAGCTTGCCGTTGCCTACCTCCAGCATGTCCGGATCGTTCCAGTGGCCGGGGCCGGCATAGCTCTCCAGCCCGTCCTGGCTGAAGCCGATCTTGGCAATGCGGTCCCATGTGGGATTGATATCTCCAGTTGTGCGCCACAGGTTGCCACCCGCTGACGTACCCCACTCCCACACGGCGTCCCAGCCGTACTGGCACATCGACAGCACCATGGGCCTGCCTGTCGCCTCCATGGCATGGCTCATCTTTGCATAGGCGGCCTGCATCAGGCGCATCTGCGCTGCTCGGTCTTGCGGAGCCTGTTTCATCATTACTGCTGGAATGAAGCTGCAAAGATCGTACTTCACGTAGTCGATACCCCAGGCCGCATACGTCTTCGCATCCTGCTCTTCATGCCCCAGCGAGCCTTCATAGCCGGCGCAGGTCTTGGGTCCAGGCGAGGAGTAGATGCCAATCTTCAACCCTTTCGAGTGCACATAATCGGCGAGCGCTTTCATGTCGGGAAACTTGCTGTTGGTCTGGATCACTCCGTTGGCATCGCGCTGGCCCTCCCACGTGTCGTCGATATTCACGTAGATATATCCGGCGTCCTTCATTCCCGTGGCCACCAGTGCGTCGGCTGCGGAACGAACATCCGCGTCGTTCACTCTGCCGGCAAAGAAGTTCCAGCTATTCCAGCCCATCGGCGGCGTAAGAGCGACGGACGACTGGGCGCGCGCCGTTTGTGCAATCAATCCGAATGAAGCAAGCAGCACCGACCCGGCAATCATGAAACGTAAACGCATGACAAGACCCCCGCAGAAAAGGTTTCCATCCCGACGCCGAATTGTAGCATTGCCTACCTGTTCAACGTCACTTTCGTTTTTCCGTTATCTCGTGCGGAAAACTGGAGTCATGCGTTTCGACGATACTCCCCGCTTTTGCCGCCCGACTTGCTCTCCAGTTGCACATTGCGAATCACGATCGACTTATCCAATGCCTTGGTCATGTCATAGACCGTCAGAGCGGCAACGGATGCCGCTGTCAGCGCCTCCATCTCCACGCCCGTCGGCCCGGTTGTCGTCGCCATCGCCTCAATGCGCACCCCGCCTGCGACGATCTCCGCCGTCACGTCCACGCGGCTCAGCGGCAATGGGTGACACATGGGAATCAGCAACGCTGTCTGCTTGGCGGCCTGGATGCCGGCAAACCGCGCCACCTCCAGAGGATTGCCCTTGGGATTCGCCGGAAGCGCCTCCAGCACCTCCGCGGAGAGTTCCACAAACGCCGAGGCAACGGCTTCACGCCGTGTTGGAGTCTTCCCTGAAACATCCACCATCGACGCTCGCCCCGCTGCGTCAAAATGGCTAAGCTTCTGCTCGTTGCCGGACTTTGTTTTGCTCATGATCGCTAGTATAGGCGTCGTTCAGTGGAAATCAATTTGCACAAAATCTGCTTCTGCCGATCCTGTTCTGCCGCAGTGCATCGTTACATTCAGTTCCAAGCGTCATATCACTCTCGGATTAGGATAATGAAAGTGGGAGGACGCAAATGGAAAAGGCAACATTTGGCGCTGGATGTTTCTGGGGCGTGGAAGCTGCGTTTGCGCAGATTCCGGGCGTGACCGCGACGGCGGTCGGCTATGAAGGCGGCGCGATGCAGTCGCCCACCTACAAGGACGTTTGCACAGATCGAACCGGACATGCCGAGGTGGTGGAGGTTGAGTTCGATCCAGCGCGAGTGACGTTTGGACAGCTTCTGGACGCGTTCTTTGCGCTTCACGATCCAACCCAGATGAATCGTCAGGGGCCGGACTGGGGAACGCAGTATCGCTCGGCCATCTTCTATCACGGTGAGGAACAAAAAGCTCAGGCTGAGGCCAGAATCTCCGAACTCACGGCCGCAGGTCGATATGCGCCGAAGCGCATTGTCACAAAAGTGGAGCCGTCACAGACCTTCTGGCGCGCCGAGGAGTATCACCAGCGCTATCTGGAGAAGCGCGGCCTGGCAAGCTGCCACATCTGAGAGCTTACTGAAATTAAAAAAAGCCGGGGGAGCAGATGCTCCACCCGGCTGCAAGCCTTCTGGATATTCAGAAGATGAATTTGGCCGCGAGCTGCACCTCGCGACCGGTGTTGGATTGTGAGTTGATCTGGCCAAAGGTTCCATCGTTCACGCCTGCATCCGGACCGTTAAAGATCGGGTGGTTGAAGGCGTTGAAGGCTTCCAGACGAAGCTGTACATTGAACCTTTCGTTTGGCCCGAAGTAGTTGTTCTTGAACGCCGACAGATCAGCATCCACATAGCCCGGGACGCGCACATTGGGCAGCACGCGCGGCGCATTGCCGATGGTGAACGGAGCCGGTTGCGAGAAAAGACCGGTGTTGAACCACTTCTGACGATTGGGATTTGCGATATTTGGATCGCCCGGCGCTTCGTTTGGTCGCTGGCCAAAGCCAAGCAATCCGGTTTCATTGTTCACCGCTCCCAGCACTACAGGCGTGCCAGTATCCCACTGCACAATGCCGTTCGTCTGCCATCCGCTCACCAGCGCATTCACAAGAGTTCCGCGGTTGTTGAGGAAAAACTTGCCACGCCCGAATGGCAGGTCATAGACATAGCCCGCGACGAAGGTGCGCGAGATGTCCTGGGAAGACAGACCAAACTCCGCCTTTGGGTTGTACTGGTTGGCATAGGTCTGGCTTGTCGGTCCCAGGTAGCTTACGACGCTGGCTGCGTTATCCATCAGCTTGGACCCTGTGAAGGCGATCAGCAGAGAGAAGCCGTTGCTGTAACGCTTGTCGACTTTGACAGTGAGGGCGTTATAGTGCGACCCGGAGTCCGCCTTGCGGAAGCTCGAGACGCCGTTGTACTGCGGATAGGGCCGCAGCAGATAGTCATAAGGAACTGTCTGCGAGGTGAACGGCGAGCCAGGCGTGGTGATGATCCCATAAAAGGGATTCTGCGTGCTGGCCAGGAGCTTGTTGCCCAGGGTCAGGTAAGAGGGCTCGACCTGCGAGAACGGCACACCGGGATCACCGTTGATGAGGAAGTGGCCGGCGTTGTAGATATAGCCAACCTCGACGACGGTGCTTGGTGTGAGCGAGCGCTGGACGTTCAGATTGGCTTCGATGGAGTACGGATTGCGGTAGGAGTCGAAGAAGGTATCGCTGATTCCCAGCCCCAGGAAGGTATTTGGCCCCCCGGCGACACCTTGCGGCAGGTTAAAGCCACCCGGCGCGGGATTGTCAAAGGTAGTTGCAACGGTCTGCTGGTTATTCAGCGTGAAGTTGAATCCTGTCTGGCTGGTGAAGCCATCCGTACCCGCACCGCCCGTGGTGCCGGCAGCCTGCATCTCCGAAGGCTGGAAGATGAGACCGTAGCCTCCGCGGACAACCGTCTTGCTGTCTGGACTCCAGGCAAATCCGACGCGCGGTGCAAAATCCTTCCACTGTGTCGGTCCCTGATGGCGTCCGTACTTGCTCTCCGGCGTGCCCACAAAGACCATTTGACCCACAAGGTCACCGCAATGCAGACACGCGTTGGAGGGAATCTGCGCCGCAATGGGGGAGGGCAGACTGTTATCCCAGTAATCGAGACGATTGTGGCGCTCCGTGCGGGGAATATCCACATCCCAGCGCAGTCCGAGGTTGAAGGTCAGGTTCGGCGCGGCTTGATAGTCGTCCTGGATGTAAGCCGCGGCATAGGCACTGGAGGTGGCCAGCGAGATATCGTGAGTGATCTGTCCATAATCGGAAAGCCCCAGCAGCATCGTCGCAAAGGAGTCGCCCGAGCCGTCAAAGTTGTTGACCGTCTTCTCGGTCCAGTCCTGTCCGATGCCGCCAAACTGACCGGAGGGATAGCCGTACTGGTAGAAATTCAAAAAGAGCTTGCGCCATTCGCCACCGATGGTAATCGAGTTTCCCTTGTAGACTTTCACAATGCTGGGATCGATATCGGCTGCGGATGGGTCCTCCAACAGCGGAACATAACCACCGGAACCGACCCCGGAGTATCCCTGATTCACCTGAAATTGCGGAAAGACATTCGGTTCGCGATCAGCAACCGTCAGATAAGAGTTGGGAAACTGAAGACTGGCCAGATCAAACGGCTGGCCAAAGGTCGAGCGCACATAGGTGGAGCGGCTGAAACCTCCGCGCAGGTCCAGAATCAGCGAGGGCGAAAGCGTGATCGAGTTATCGATCGAAGCGCTGTATGCGGTGGATGTCGACGGTCCGCCGTAGCCCTGCGAAGCCGCGCTGTTGTAATCACTGAACGGGATATTCGGGTTGTTGATGTGCGAGAAGCGCACAAAGCTGTGATCGCGCGTGCCAAAGTCCTGATCGAGGCGCAGATCAAAGTGGTAGTAGTTGTTGACTGAGGATCCGTTTGCTGTGTAGTTGTTGAACTGCGTACCAGCCGGGCCTGTATTCGGCATCGGATAGTACTGAATCGCAGCCGCCGCAACTTTGCTGATCAGGTTCGACGGAATCTTGTTTCCCTGAAACGGCTGACGCAGATACGAGCCGTCCGGCTGCAACGACGCCGAATAGGGGTTATAGATGACCGTGCTGAGCGCAGAGAAATCACCTGTGCGCTCGGCTGCTGTGGGTACGGAATCCAACTCAGTTTGCGCGACGGAGTTCTTCGAGTCTTCAAAGGCAAAGAAGAAGAAGCTTCTGTTGTGACCGTCGTACAAGTGCGGAATCCAGATGGGTCCGCCGATCACGCCGCCGTACTGGTAAAGATGCGAACTCGGCACCGGCCCCGAAGAGAAGAACGGCTTGGCATAGAGCGCATTGGTCTGCGTGAAATCAAACAGGCTGCCGTGGAAGTCGTTCGTTCCTGAGCGGGTGACCAGGCTGATCACGCCGCCGGAGAAACGTCCGTATTGCGCAGGCAGCACGCTGGTCTGCACGTTGAATTCCTGCACGGAATCGACGATGGGCGTATATGCAGTGGAGTTGTTGCCGACGTTGTTCTCCGGCAGGATGTTCGTCATGCCGTCGATCTGCTCTTCATTGTTGGCGTTACGCGAGCCTGCGATATGCGGTGTGGAAGCGTTGCCGGTCGTGTTCACGCCGGGAACAAGCACCTCAAGCGAGGTCGGATTCCGTCCATTCAGTGGAAGGTCAAGAATCGTTCTACCCGGAATGACCGTATTGAGGCTGGAGGAATCGACCTCCAACGGCGGTGTGGTGCTGTCCACCTCCACCTGCTGCGTCACGGTGCTCACTGGCATGCGGAAATCGATCGGCGTGCCGACCGAGATGCGAATGATGATGTGCTCCTGCTTGACGGACTGAAACCCGGCAGCCGTAGCGACAGCCATATATTCCGAAGGCTGAACGAAGTTGAAGATATATCGTCCCTGGCTGTCGGAGGTTGTCGAGCGGACTTCGTTGGTCGGTACGTTGGTGATGGTGATCGTCGCGCCGGCGATGGCCGCGCCGGACGAGTCAAGGACCGTGCCGCGGATGGTTCCAGTGGGGCTTTGCGCAAGACCGGCCAGGGTCAGGCAAAAGAGGGAAAATGCGAGCAGTATTTTTTTCATCTGTGCCTCCAAAAAAGTACTTGAGATTCACTCCTGATCAGGAAGAGCGGCTTCCGTCAGCGTGAAAATGCAGTACGCCGATACGAATTGATATCGTTATCAGTCCGACAATTTATACGTGAGCGTTTTCGTTTCTGTCAATTGTTTTTTTCAAATCCGAAGACAATCGCACTTGCTGAGAGCTTAGATAATCGATTAACCGCTGATTTTATATGGCTTCTATGGTATTCATCGACATTGCCCATGCACATGCAAAGGCATACATGCATCGCTTGCAGAACAACATAAGATCGATGTGATATCGTTCTCAGAACTGTTCCTTTCGTCTTACGGCATCCTGCAAATTTTCGCGCAATGCCCCGAAGACAAGTTAGGATGAAGTCGAATGTCTACACGATCCCGCTCCGTAGTCACCATCGCCGATGTTGCCCGCGCCTGTGGGGTTGGCACCATGACGGTCTCACGTGTGATCAACGGCAAGAAGCATGTCAGCGAGGAAATGGCGCGACGCGTTGAGGAAGCGATTGCGCGACTCAACTATCAACCAAACGAAGCGGCGCGCACGCTCAAGGGACGCACTTCCAGAACCATTGGGCTGATCGTACCCAGTCTCAGCGATCCGTTTTTTTCTCAATGCGCCCATGCCGTCCAGCAGGTTGCTGCCGAGCAGGGATATATGACGATGCTCTTCGCATGCGAAGCAAATCGCAGCGTGGAAGCTGAAGAGCTTTCTCAAATGCGCGCCCGCAACATTGCAGGCATCCTCATTGTTCCCTCCAGCGAAAACTCGCTGGAGCAACTCCAGGAACTGCGGCGAAGCGGAATGCCTGTGGTCATGATCGACCGAACCTTTGCTGGAATCGACGCCGGCGAGGTGATGGTGGAAAATCTGGAGGGTGCGTTTCGCGCGACCAACCACCTGATCGATCACGGTCACCGCAGGATTCTGTGCGTGGGTTACGACCGCGAATACAACTCCATCGGCGAGCGCATCGAGGGCTACAAAAAAGCGATGCAGACTGCGGGCTTATCGCAGCAGTACATCCTGGTGAAACGTGGCGTGCCGATCGGCCCGAAGGTCGTTGCTTCTCTGCGCTCAGCCAAGCCGCCGAGCGCAGTCTTTACGCTGAACAACGTGACCTCCGTGGCCGTTCTCAGCGCGTTGAAGCGCGAGGAAATTCGCATTCCGCAGCAGCTTGCCATCATCGGCTTCGACGACTTCGAGCTGGCTTCTCTGCTTGCGGTACCCTTGACCGCGGTACGGCAGCCGGCGACAGAACTGGGCCGCCACGCCACGCGGATGCTGATTGACAGCCTGCGCACCGGCAATGGGGGCGAGAGAATGACCTCGCGCATCGTGCTTCCCACGGAGCTGATACTGCGCCAATCGTGCGGGTGCGAACCGATCTCCCGGATCGCGCGTCCCAGTTGAGTTACACCCTTGCAACTCCAGGGCAGTGAGTTTTCGACTGGCTGGCCAGATGCGCTGGCATCCGCAGCAGCGTGACAAAAAGATTGAGCGCGAAGATTGTGATACCGGCCAGCTCAATGAATGCCGAGACCGGCAGCAGACGCCATGCAGGCGACCAGAGATGCTGATAGGCCAACGGCTCCATGGCCACGCGCAACGCACAGCCCAGATGGAGCAGCACCAGAGAAGCTGTCATCAGCGAAGAACTCCACAGCACGCGCATACCACAGAATGCTGGCAGAATGCGCGGGCCGATGACGAAAACCATGCCTGCGACAAAGCCGACGGTGAGCGCGTGACGGCTAGCGCCCCAGATGCCGCCCGAATGGTCCGCAACGACTGCCAGCGCATCCAGCAAGCAGGAAATCACTAACCAGAGATAAGCAATCCGGATAAAAAACGGAAAGCTATGTGAGATGTTTTGCGTCTTCGCCGGTCGTATAGCGGCATCCCAGACACGGAGCGCATCAATGGAGAGGACGGCCGCGATGAGCAGCAGCGATGCCGAGAGTCCGAGCCACGGCGTGAAGGCAGCGAGCACGCCAGCCGCGACGAAGATGCAGGCAGCGATCAGCTCGCGCCCGTTGGGTTCATCGAATCCCGCGAAGACTGGGAGCCAGCGCGCATTGAAACCCCAGATGGTGGGGACCAGAACGCCCCAGACCGCAAAAACGACAAGCTGCTGATCCAGCACATGCGGCAAAGCAGGCGACTGCGCCGACAGCGCCAGCCAGCACAGGACCGCAAACTGCATCGTGAGAACAATACACAACATCACAGTTCCAAAGACAACCGCTACCATCCACGCGGGTATTGAAGAAGACGCTTCTGTTGCTGGACGATGCTTGCGCACCGCGCGCCAGAAAAGCAGAAACGCGCCGAGCTGCAGGAGCGCAGACGCAGGCAGCAGAAGGGTCCAGTGCCACCCTGAAATTCCACCCAGCCAGCGGAGTGAAACACCCGAAGTCCACATGCTCCACGAGAACCATCCGGATCGAACGGGAAAGTTGCGGAGACTCTGCATTTTGGTCAGTGAATAAAAACCGATACCAAGGATGAACGAACCGATCCAGCCAAATATCTGTGCCTGTCCATGCGCTTGAATCCAGGCTGGCGCAATCGAGGCAAGCGTACGATCCTGCGCAATTCCGATCAGATTCCACACACCCAGAAACGTGCCCGGCAGCAGCATGAAGAGCAGGCCCGTGACGGTGAAAGCAATCACCAGTCGCTGGCTTAAAGACTCGACCTGAGCACCTGTCCTGACAGTCGGCATCTGGTGCTCCGCAGATGGTGTGAATTCCTTCATGCTGCACCTTGCGCCTGTTGCAGCGCGCGCGGAAAGAGAATGTTGTTCTCCAGATGAATATGCTGATGCAGGTCGCGTTCCAGATCCTTGATCGCCTGATAGAGTGCGCGCCAACTGAAGCAGGCATGCGCAGGCGGCTCAAGGTCATTGGTCAAAGTGCGCAAGGTGCGCAACTCCTCACCGGTCTGGTCGTGGTCGCGAAGCATGCGCTCGATCGGCTGACCGATGTTGCCAAAGAGGGGTGGAAAGAGCGGATGATGCCCGGAATCCAGGCGCAGAATCGTAGGAAAGAGAATGTTCTCTTCGCAGGCAAAGTGATGGGTCAGTTCCGCGCTCAGCGCGCGAAGCCTCTCGGCGATTACCAGCAGGTCTGGACTCGTGTCGCCGTGCCGTGCAGCGACCTTCTCCGCAAGCGGCTCGATCATCGCCAACTGTTGACGCGCAAAGGCGTGATGATGGTCCACCAGATGACAGATCAGCGCCGACAGCGGAGCCGTGCCCCAGCTTTCAGGCGCTGGAAACTGATCCTGACGCAGACCGGCAATCCGGTCAAGAATGCCTGCGACAGCAAGACCTTTGGCGGAGCATGCTTCGTCGAGAGAACGCGCACCTCCGCAACAATAATCGATTCCAAGCTCCTCCAGCAGAGGAATGGTGATCGGCATCTCCAGAACAATCTCTCGGACCGGGGTTTGAGGGGTAATCGACATGCAGCCTCCTGACATAGAGGATGGTAGGCTGTTGAGGAAACGCAGGCAGTGACTCTAGTCACCGATGCTGTAGCTTGCGCTCGCGAATACGCGGTTCAGGATCAGAATGAAATCGGAAGAGAAGGCGGAGATTTTGTCGCATGCCGCGATCTTTCGCGGGCTGGAATCGGTTGAGCTGCTCCAGCTTGCGAGTCGCGCGCACGAGCGCAGCCTTGCGACAGGCGAAATTCTCTTTGCCGCTGGGGAAGCAGCCGAAGGGCTGTTTGTGGTTGCTCGTGGCGCGGTGCGGGCAGCTCGCGTAAATCTGGAGGGACGCGAGCAGACGATACACGTGGAGACGGCAGGCGGAATGCTCGCCGAAGTGGCCGTATTTGACGGCGGAGTGTACCCGTCCACAGCCATCGCCGAGACCGATGCGCAAGTGCTCTTCCTCGCGCGCATCGAAGTGATGGAATTTCTCCTCCGTCATCCCGAGGCCGCACTGCTTGCGCTCCGGATGATGGCGACCAGACTGCGTCAGGTCTCCGGGCTGGCCGAACGACTAGCGCTGCATGACGTTGGTCAGCGCCTGGCGGCATTGCTGCTGGAGACAGCCTCGAAGTCTCGCCCAGCGCTGCGCAGCGGAGACTCATTTTCACTGCCGCTTTCCCACAGCCAGATTGCCTCGCGTCTCGGCTCTGTTCGCGAGGTGGTGACGCGCGCCCTGCAGCGTCTCATGCAGCAGGGTGTAATTGCCATCCATGGGCATCGCGTGACCGTGCTCGATGCGGATCGCCTGCTGGAGCTGGCAGCCAGTCCGAAACCGCTGCGTGCAGAAGCGGGAATCCGCACGTGAAGCACGAGAAGACCGGCGGCAACTGCGGGATCAGAGTGCGGTGCCAAGAAGTTGGCGCAGAGCCTTAACATATTCCGCAAGCGCCGCGCGACCGGCAGCCGTCAGTCGGTAAAGCGACTGCGGCTTGCGAGCAACGAAGTGTTGATCTTGCCCCCGGAAAACGTCTCTCATAGCGAGCTGTTGTAATCGCGAAGAGGCGACTGAGATGGAGAAATCGACACGGCGGCGCTATACGTTGGAGTCCAAGCAGGAGGCGGTTCGAATGGTGTCTTTCGGGCAGAAGATTTCTGCTGCGGCGAAGGCCCTTGGGAGTGTGGAGAACGCTGGCGAACTGGGTGAAGGCGGAGAAGGCTGGCCTGCCGCGCACTCGACA
>JAJZHE010000089.1 GCA_021804655.1 Acidobacteriota bacterium | reverse complement strand
GTCGCTGGAACCGGATTGTCGCGTTATGGCAAGCCCGGAAGCTTCCATCCAGCAACTCACACGCAAGTCTGAACAGACCGGTCTGGCTGCACGCTCCGGATTCGCTGTGCTGCCCACCTGGCTTCTGCATACGCAAAAGGACGCCGAAACGCTGCCCGAGGCGAGTTTTCCTCTCTGTCTTCGACCGACGCAGATCAACTCCGTGCAGCCCGTCTTCAAAGCCCAGCGTGTTGACTCACCGAGTCATCTACACAACTTCCTGGACTCGCTGCAATGGACCAGCCCGCTCATCGCGCAAACCTTCTGCCTCGGTCCAAATCTCGTCCTGCACGGTGTTCGCGGGGTCGATGGGCGCATCCTGGCGCTGGAGTGTTTCCAGACTCTCCGCAAGCATCATGGCTTTGCACTCACCATTCAACGCTGCACGACTCCGCCCTCTGTTCATGCGGCAGCACTGCGATTCGCGGAGTTGGCCAATCTGCACGGTCCATTTCACTTCGATCTGCTCCAGTCGGCGGAGTCCGGCGAAGTCTATTTTCTCGAAGTGAACTACCGCATGGGCGGCACCACTGCCAAGGTCGCGCGCATCGGCTTCGATGAACCCATGCTGGCGCTGCAAGCCTTTGATCTTTGTCCTCCCCATTCTCCGCCTCCGCTCCACCACAGCAAATCGGCTACTGGAAAACGCATGCTCTTGGGATCCATGCTGGAGAGTCTGCTTCGACCGGCTGGCGCGCTTGACTATCCGCAGAGTTCGCGTCTGCACCGATTCTTCGACAGCGCCGTGCAGTTGCTCACAGTACCGGATGCGCTGCTCTCGCGAAAGGACCTGCGCGGAAGCCTCTGGTACCTGCGATACGGCGGCAGAATGTGAGAACAATTCTGCAGATCGCGACAGCATCGGGGCCTGCGCCTACAGCAGCTTTTCGATATCCGCAGCCATCTCCGCGGGAAGCGTCTGCGGAGCAAAGCGCGCTACCGGCTGTCCATTGCGATCCACAAGAAACTTCGTAAAGTTCCACTTGATCGCCTCCGTACCCAGAAAACCCGCCACCTGGCTGGTCAGGTATTGGTAAAGCGGATGCGCTCCGGCACCGTTGACTTCAATCCTGGCAAAGATGGGAAAGCTGACACCGTAGTTCATCTGACAGAACTCGGAGATCTCCGCCGCACTCCCTGGCTCCTGCGCGCCAAACTGATTACACGGAAAGCCCAGCACCACAAGACCGCGATCCTTGTACTCCTGGTAAATCGCCTCAAGACCCGCATATTGCGGTGTAAATCCGCAGCGCGATGCCGTGTTGACAATCAGCAGAACCTTGCCTGCAAAACTGGAAAGTGCGCACTCAGAGCCGTCAAGAAGGGGCGCGGAGAAGGAATAAACCGAAGTTGCTGCTACTGTCATGGATTCTGCCTCACGAGTGGGAATCTTCTGCGTCTATCAGTAAGTTAATCCTAATGCGCAGGGCGACGGGTAGAAATCATGAAATCCTTCGTCGCATGACCAGATCGAAGAACGCGGGCAAACAATGCCGCGAAGGTGTGGCAGATGAAGAATGAAGATGGCGGTTTTTTTGCGCCGGATGCAGAGAATGAAACGAAAACTGTGTCGATCCAACGGCTGGGCTGCGACAATCGTATACAGAGATTGTCAGGTCTGCTGCAAACCCAACGTGCTCCAGGTTCGCCGCCTGGAACCGCAACAGCAATGGCAGATGGACGCTGAATTGGAGAGTTGAACCGCTTCATTGGCTGGCCAGGATTTGGGGCGGGGTGGTGCGGTCCAATATAATCAAATTTTCGTCAACCATCATGGATTCCGGGGAGATTCTCTCCGGAAGCATGCGGTCCGGATACAGGAGTCTCTGGCTCCGGACACTACGATTTTCGAGCAGTGAGGGTGCGCTTATCTTTCCCGTTCAGTCGATCTATGCACTGTGTTCTTCCAGTGGTTCCCGCGAAGAAGTGACTTCAGCGAGCGCCGGGCGCCCTCGATCACGCAATTCGCTCTCCAGGCGCTTGCGCGCTGCTCTGCGCTTCGGGCGCACACTGGCCATGATGCTCGCCTTCTTCAGCATCCTAAACAGCTTTTCCCTCCGTCTTGCCGCGCAGCAAGGGCCGGACACGATCTATCAGATCCGTGTCATCGGCAATCGCCGTATCCCCAAGGAGACGATCCTGGCCCGTCTGTTCACTCACGTGGGCGACACCTACGATCCGGCCTCCATTGAGCGCGATTTCAACTCGCTCTGGAACACCGGCTACTTTGAAGACCTCCGCATCGAGCGCGAAGACTCCGAGAAAGGCATCATCCTCGACATCTTTGTCCTGGAGCGGCCCACCATTCGCGAAATCAACTACAAGGGCCTGAATTCCGTCTCCCAATCGGATGTCCTGGATCGCTTCAAAAAGGAAAAAGTCGGCCTCTCGGTCGAAAGCCAATACGATCCCACCAAGATCAAGCACGCCGAGACCGTGCTCAAGCAACTGCTCGCCGAGCATGGCCATCAATTTGCCACCATCCGCACCGACGTCAAGCGCATTCCGCCAGCCTCGGTTCAGGTCAACTTCAACATCAAGGAAGGCCCGACGGTCAAGGTCGGCAACATCAAGTTTGTCGGCAACCAGCACATCAGCAGCCTCATTCTGCGCCGTTCCATGCGCAATCTGCGACCCATCGGTATTCCCTACTCCATCTTCTTCGAGGATCTCTTCCCGAAAACCTATGACAGCTCCAAACTCGAAGAGGATGCCGAGCGCGTCCGCCAGGCATATCGGGATCGCGGCTACTACAACGCGGCCGTCGAAGACCCCAAGACGCAGATTCGCGATCAGGGCGGCCTGAACTTCTTCACCTTCCAGCCCAACAAGGGCAAGCGCATCGATATTCTGATGCCCATTGAAGAGGGCCAGCGTTACCACCTCAGCCACATCACCTTCACCGGCAACAAGGCAGTGAACAATACGCGCGCGCTGCGCAACACCTTCCCCATCAAGGACGGCGCCATTTTCAACGCAACTGAAGTCGGCAAGGGGCTGGAGAATCTCAAGAAAGCCTACGGTCAGCTCGGCTACATCAACTTCGGAGCCATTCCCAGCGCCACCGTCGATGAAAAGAACCACACCGTCGCGCTTAATGTGGACATCGACGAAGGCAAGCAGTTCTACGTCTCCCGCATCGAGATTCAGGGCAACACCCTCACGCGCGATCGCGTCATTCGCCGCGAGCTGCTGCTCCAGGAAGGTCAGGTCTACAACTCGCAACTCTGGGAGTACAGCCTGCTCCGCCTGAACCAGCTTGACTACTTCGATCCCCTCAAGGTCGATCAGGACACCGAAGCTCACCAGAACACCGAGGCCGGCACCGTCGATCTGCTGCTCAAGGTCAAGGAAAAGGGCAAAAACTCCATCGGCCTGAACGGTGGTGTCTCCGGCCTGGAAGGCGCCTTCCTCGGACTGAACTACCAGACGAACAACTTCCTCGGCCTGGGCGAAACCCTCAGCCTGCAAGCCAATCTCGGCAACGTGCAGCGCCAGTTCCTCTTCGGCTTCACCCAGCCTTACTTCCGCAATCGTCCCCTGAATATCGGCTTCCAGGTCTTCAACACGAAGTCCGACTACAATCCGGCGAAGAACTACGCGGCAACCGCAGGTATTGGATATAACCAGCAGCAGGCCAACAACACTCTCGTCCAGGACTACAACAGCGCCCAGACGGGCTTGAATTTCTCGATGAGCTATCCGTTGCCGCACCACAACTTCCAGCGCGTAGGTTTCACCTATTCACTGACGCGCGCAACCATCACCGCTTTCAGCTCCGCCTCGCAGACGCTCTTCCAGACCCTGAACTTCCGCTCCGGCATTCAGGGCCAGAATGCGCTGGCTGGCATCGTCAATAGCTCGATCTCTCTCAGCTACAGCCTCAGCACCATCAGCAATCCCATGCGTCCGCGCACGGGCAAGGAACTCTCCTTTCTGGTTCAGACCTCAGGCCTCTTTGGCGACGTTCGCTACGTCATGCCCGCACTCGCCTATAAACAGTTCACTCCCGTCAAGGGTCTGTGGCCGTCGCCGCAGGGACGCAACGTCCTCGGATGGCGCGCAGAGCTGAAATACATTCAGGGTTATGGCGGCGACGTCGCTCCGCCCAACAACCGCTTCTACGCCGGCGGCGAGGCTGACCTGCGCGGATTTGATGTCCGCTCGGCAACCCCCTACGCTTACATTCCCAACCGCATCAGCTTCCAGCTTGAGAACCCAGACGGGAGCTGCGTTCCGCGCGATCCTTACAATCCGCAGCTTCGCCAGTGCATCCAGATTCCGTTGCCGGTCTACAGCATCGTCTCCATCGGCGGCGACACCGACTTCACCAACAATCTGGAATACCGCATCCCCATCGTCGGACCCGTCACCCTAGCCATCTTCGATGACTTCGGCATCGATTCCTCGGTGGATAACAATCAGCTCCAGGAAAGCCCGGAAGGCTACGCCAGCCTGAATTCACCTCTCTACGGTTGCCCCGTCTATAACAACGGAACCTGCGAAGGCGGCGTGCAGATTCACTTCAGCGACTACATCCGTCCGCTCTCTGGCACGAACTTCCGGCCACGCATGTCCACCGGTGGCGAGTTGCAGGTCATCATGCCCATCATCAACGCTCCTGTCCGCCTTTACTACGCATGGAACCCCATGCGTATCGACCGGTACGATCCAGGCGAAACGCTGATTACCCGCTCCATGTTCCCCCCAGGCGGCGCAGGCGATTACTCCTTCCAGCGCGCCATCCAGTTGTACGGCCCGCAGTATCTGCTCCGCGAACCGCACTCAACCTTCCGGCTCACCGTCTCCACCACCTTCTGACCCAACCAGACAAGCAGAGAAAGGCCCTTCGACGAAATCGTCGGAGGGCCTTTCTCATGCTTCGCCCTCGACCATCAAAATCGCGTTCATGCTCGCTCCGCTCCTCTCCTGCCGATATTCCGCACCGATATTCCGCAATTGACAGCTATCCGCAATTGACCAAGGTAGGAGCCACTCCTATAATCCAAATAGTTCCTGCTGGCGTCTTTGTCCGCGTCCTACTATCGTTTTCACGTCTGCTGATGGCATGGCGGAATGCACGTAGAGCTGAGAGATACCAAACAGGAAGCAACGTCTTGCTTCCTTGAAGGAATGCGGGCAAACCATACAGGAAAATGAAGGAGTTTTTGAAGTCCATGAATCGTACCCTCGCCATTGCAGTCCTCGCTGCTTCGAGTCTCACTCTCGGAGCCGTCGCGCAAATGCCTGCCACACGGGCTGCGTCCACTCCCACCGCTCCTGCGGGACCGACCAAGATCGCCGTCATTGCCTTCCAGGCAGCCGTCGCTCAGACCAATGAGGGTCAGCGTGCCTTCGCAGACCTGCAGAAGAAGTTCGAACCGAAGCGGGATCAGCTCAAGACTCTGAATGATCAGATCGAGTCCATGAAGAAGCAGATGCAGAGCCAGGCTTCCACCATGTCACCGGCCCAGACTGCCGCCACCACAAAGACCATCGACGAAAAGACCAAGCAGTTGCAGCGCGATGCGCAGGATGCTCAATCGGACTTTCAGCAGTCTGTGCAGGATATGTACAACTCTCTCGCTTCCAAGGTCTATGATGTGCTGAACACCTATGCCAAGGCGCACGCATACACCATGGTTGTCGATGTCAGCCAGCAGCAAAGCCCCATCCTCTGGGCAGCCGACTCCACCAACATCACCAAGCAGATCGTCGATGCCTACAATATCAAATCCGGCGTTCCTGCTCCGGCAGCGGCTCCAGGACAGTCCGGCGGACTTCCATCCGCACCGGCACCCAAGCCGGCAGCCCACTAAGGTTGCATCGCCTGCTTCTAGGCAAGTTCACTTCCTTCACCAGAAAGCCCCGGCAAAAGCCGGGGCTTTTCATTCTGCGCCACAACCATTCAGCACCGTCTTCTGCTCGCGACGCAGCCATCCATCGATTCCGCATGTCCTGTGGAAAAAAATGTGGAAGAAATCTGCGAAAACCGGACGGACGCTTTCAGATTCCGTCACAGTACTGCGAAGGTCGTTTTCCGGAAGAATTTAATTCTATATATTTGTTTTACTTACGCAAATCAACAGCCCTCGGGAATCAAGTTGACAAATAGCCGTCCCGTTTTGTTACAGCGTGCAAGCTTTCCACAGTTCGCCATGAAAATTTCGTGAATCAGCTTCGATTTCAGCGACAAAACTATCGGTAAAAACAACTTACGGCTCTCCCGCACAGGCCTTCAGTTTTGCGCATCCTCGCCCACTCGCAGCACAGCCAGGAAGGCTTCCTGGGGAATATCCACCTTCCCGATGCGCTTCATGCGCTTTTTGCCTTCCTTTTGTTTCTCCAGCAGCTTCCGCTTGCGGCTGATGTCCCCGCCGTAGCATTTGGCGATCACATTCTTGCGCAGCGCCACCACCGTCTCCCGCGCAACCACCTTGGAGCCGATGGCCGCCTGGATCGCCACCTCAAACTGTTGTCGCGGAATCAGTTCGCGCATCTTCGAGACCAGTGCGCGGCCCCGCTCATAGGCATGGTCGCGATGCACAATGATCGACAGCGCGTCCACCGGATCCCCGGAAACCAGAATATCCATCTTCACCATCGGAGAGACCCACATGCCCGTGGGTTGATAGTCCAGCGAAGCATAGCCGCGCGAAACAGACTTCAGGCGGTCATAGAAATCCAGCACAATCTCGTTCAGCGGAAGCTCATAGGTCAGCATCACGCGCGTCGGCGTCACATATTCGAAGTTCAACTGCTTGCCGCGTTTTTCTTCCACCAGTTTCAGAATGCCGCCAACGTATTCCTCGTTCGTCAGGATCATGGCGCGAATGATCGGCTCTTCGATCTTCTCGATATTGGTCGTCTCCGGCCAGCGCGAAGGATTGTCCACCTCGATCACTTCCCCGCTCGTCAGCGTGATGCGATAGCGCACTCCAGGAGCCGTCGTGATCAGGTCCAGGTTGTACTCCCGCTCAATGCGCTCCTGGATAATTTCCATGTGCAACAGGCCCAGAAATCCGCACCGAAACCCGAAGCCCAGCGCCACCGAAGACTCCGGCTCAAAGAAGAAGCTGGAGTCGTTCAGCCGCAGTTTTTCCAGTGCATCGCGCAGCAGCGTGTGCTCGTGTGAATCGACCGTATACAGGCCCGCGAAGACCATCGGCATCGTCTCCATGAAGCCCGGCAGTGCTCCATCCGCGGGGCGATCGTCCTCCGTCACCGTATCGCCAATCTGCGTATCGGCAACGTTCTTGATCGTCGCGGTGAAAAATCCAACCTCGCCCGCCGTCAGTTCCGGAATCTCGACCGGCTTCGGCGTCAGCACTCCCATCGCATCGATCGTGTACACGCGATCGTTCGCCATGAAACGAATGCGCTGTCCTTTGTGCATCCGTCCATTCACCACGCGCACCAGCACCACCACGCCGCGGTAAGGATCAAACCATGAATCAAAAATCAGCGCCTGCAGCGGCGCATCGATCTCACCGGTCGGCGGCGGCAGCCGATGCACAATCGCTTCCAGCACTTCCTCGATGCCCTGCCCCGTCTTGGCGCTCACCGGAATCGCGTCCGTTGCATCCAGCCCAACCGCCTGCTCAATCGCCTCCTGCGTACGCGTAATATCCGCCGAGGGCAGATCGATCTTGTTGATGACCGGCACGATCTCCAAACCGCCGTTGATCGCCAGATACGCATTGGCCAGCGTCTGCGCTTCCACTCCCTGGCTCGCATCCACCACCAGCAGCGCGCCCTCGCAGGAGGCCAGAGAACGCGAAACCTCATAGCTGAAATCAACATGGCCAGGCGTATCGATCAGGTTGAGCTGATAGGTAACGCCATCGCGCGCCAGATACATCATACGCACCGCATGCGCTTTGATCGTGATCCCGCGTTCCCGCTCCAGGTCCATCGCATCCAGCACCTGCGCCTGCATCTCTCGTGCCGTCAGTGAGCCGGTCAGCTCCAGCAGACGATCCGAGAGTGTCGATTTTCCGTGGTCGATGTGCGCGATAATCGCAAAATTTCTGAGTAGACGAGCTTCCATAGGCGGGTAAAGGAGAGGCGCGGCGGAGGGAATCCGAACGGCTGATCTCTTCATAGCTTATCATCGGAGTGATAGAACGTACGCTCGCGCGACCTGCGCTCAGCACAGGACGAATTGATCTTCGGCGAACTTTGCATCGAAGCGGAACTCGGCTTCATCGCTCGCCCTCAGGACATGGGATGAATCTGAAAGACCGGCTCCGGCCATCCAGGCATTGGAGAATCCAGAAGCAGCTCCGGATCATTGGGCTTGCAGCTTTCGCCGGACTCTGCGGCTGCAGCGGATCCCATCCCGCAGCCCCTCCGTCTGCAACTGCACCTGTTCTCTCCGCGCCTGCTGCCGGTCGTAATCCGCAGAACGATGACATCCAGACACAGAACGCCGCTCAATCCTCGAAGTCGTCCCGTCAGCAAGCCATCGCGCAACTCATCGCACAGGTCGAAGCCGAACTTGCGCAGGGACAGGCAAGCTATCGCGCAGGGCAATTGACACAAGCCAAGAAGCACTTCGATGCAGCCGTTGACACCATGCTCGCAGGCAACCTCGATATTCGTTCCAATGCGCAACTGCTGGACGAGTACAACCACGCACTGGATGTGGTCAACGGGCTGGAGATGGAAGCGCTCAAGCAGGGGAACGGCTTTGCCCCCGCGGAAGAACCCACTCCCGCCGATGTCGCCAATGACGTCACCTTCGCCGTCGATCCCAATCTGGTGGCCAGGGCGCGTGCCAATCTTGCCACCACGCGCAGCGATCTTCCGCTCGTCATCAACGACTATGTTGCCGCCTTCATCAACTTTTTTTCCAATACAAAAATCGGCCACAACACACTCAAGCACTCTCTCGAACGCAGCGGAAAATATCGCGCCATGATTCAGCGCGTCATGGCTGAAGAAGGCGTACCGCAGGATCTGATCTATCTCGCCGTGGCCGAATCCGGCTTTCAGCCCCAAGTCGTCAACCGTGGATCCGGCGCAGGCGGAATGTGGCAGTTCATGCCGCACGGCAACTATGGCCTGGTCCGCAACAGCTACGTCGATGAGCGCTTCGATCCCGAAAAATCCACGCGCGCCTACGCTCGCTATATGAAATTTCTCTACGACCAGTTGGGCGACTGGTATCTTGCGATGGCCGCCTACGACTGGGGCGCGGGCAACGTGCAGCGTGCCGTGCAAAAGACCGGTTACGCCGACTACTGGGAACTCTACAAGCGCAACAATCTTCCCGGAGAAACAAAAAATTACGTACCGGAAATTCTGGCCGCCATCATCATCGCCAACAATCGTAAGCAGTACGGCTTCGATGACATTCAGCCCGATACTCCCATCGTCAGCGACATCGTCAAGATCGACTATTCACTTGATCTTCGCCTCGCTGCCGATATCGTGAATGCCGATCCACGCGAGTTGGCCGTTCTCAATCCATCCCTGCTGCGCATGGTCACCCCACCCGCATCCATGCTCAGCGAACCCTTTGAACTCCATCTGCCGCCGGGCACCGCCGTCGCATTCCAGGCGAAGATTGAACGCATCCCTGTTGAACATCGCACAGCCTGGCGATATCACACCGTCTCCGCAGAAGACACACTTGCCAGCGTGGCGCGCAGCTATCGCGTCCGTGTCGAAGAGCTTGCCAAAGCGAATCATCTGCAAGCCAATGACACTCTGGAAGGCGTCGAAGCGCTCGTTATTCCTGCCGCGCCGGCAGCCCCGACAAGAAGGCGCGTGACATACTATCGCGCACATCGCGGCGACACACTCGTCACCATCGCGGATCGTTTCGGCATCTCACTCTCGGATCTCCGCCGATGGAATCACCTGAGTGGAACGCGCGTTGTCAGCGGCCAGCGCATTCGCGTTGCAGAACCCGTAGCCACCGCTCAAACCCGCTCCAGTCGCGGCTCGGCGACACATCCAGCCAGGCGCAGAACTGCCCCTTCAAGTTCAACTCATTCGACATCTGCACACGCTGCAGGAAAGAAAATAACCGCCGCAAAAACTCTTCCTTCTTCTCGAAAATCAAAACGGTCCACATCGGTCCCATCCAGCACAAAAAAGAAAAAAGTGCAGAAGTAGTCAATTACGTACTTGTCAGCGCTCGCATTTCGTAGCAAGCTATTGCTAAAATGTGCGCCGATGGCGTTTGCAGAAAAACGGCGTAGTGAAACTCGATGCACAGGCAAGTCAGGCAGGATGAGGCGGAGGAAAACAGCATGGAGCGCATGATTCACAGCTACGGCGCGAGCGAGACTCGTGAGAGATCCATGCAGTCGGAGCCTGTCCCGCTGCAGGATATCGAGTTGAACGACGATCCCGCGCCGGAGCCTCTGCTCGGCGAACGCACCGTTGCACGTGAAACCGCCATCGCGATGAAAGAGCAGAAACACAGCTCCAGCTCATCCTTGAAGATTGAGAAATCAACCGCGAAAATGGCGCAGGCAAATGCCGCGCCCGCGAAAAAGATTGCGGCAAACTTCGCCGCAAAAAAGTCTGCCGCAAAAATGCAGAGTAGTTCTGGTGTGAAAAGCGGCGGCAAGGCTGTGGCGAAAGCTGCATCCGGCAAGCGCACCAGCAAATCCACTAAGCGAGGTAATACTGTGGCAGCTCCCAAAGCAGCTAAGAAAACTGTAGTGAAGAAAGTGGCGGCCAAGAAACCGGCAGCCAAGAAGGCGGCTCCGAAGCCAGCAGCGAAGAAGGCTGTGGCCAAGGCTCCGGCGAAGAAGGCTGCAGCCAAGAAGACTGTTGCCAAAAAAGCGGCTCCTGCGAAGAAAGCAGTCGCCAAGAAGGCAGCCCCCGCAAAGAAGGCGGCTCCTGCAAAGAAAGCGGTCGCGAAAAAAGCACCCGCAAAGAAGGCTGTTGCCAAGAAGCCCGCAGCGAAGTAACTGCGCGCAACTTCTCAGCAACAGACAACAAATCAGGCAAGCAAAAAGGCCCGTTTGCAGGCAATCTGCATCCGGGCCTTTTTGCGTCTTGCAGCTATGTCCTGCGGTTGCGTCCTGCGGTTGCGGCACACGCCGCCATCGTTCCCCTCGTTGTATAGTCCCGGCAAATGATGGTGCATGCTTTTCCAGAGAGTGGAAGGAGGCACTATGCAGCAGGTTTTATACCGGAGCGCCACGACGACAGAGGCGGTCCATCGAGCGATACAACAGAGTCAAGCGAGCCTGAGAACGCTGGTCCACCGTCACAGCATCGACACGAAGACGGTGGCGAAATAGCGGAAGCGTTGTTCGGTCGCCGATCTTCCAACCGGACCGAATCATCCCTGGACCAACGGACAAGTCGAACCACATGAATCGGACCATCAAGGATGCCACCGTCCGCCGCTACGACAGCCACAATCAGTTGCAAACTCAACTCAGCGACTTCGTCGCCGTCCATAACTTCGCCAAGCGACTCAAGACCCTCGGCGGACTTACCGTTTACGAATTCATCTGCAAATGCCGACAAAATGAGCCGCACAGATTTATTCTCGACCCAACACATCAATTGCCGGGACTACACAACTAGGGAACCTCTGCACAAGTCTGCCGCCTGCGTCATTCTTGAATAGACTATAAGGATGAAGCGAATGGCGCGTTTTCAGCAGACGTTTGCATCGCAGTCCGGTTTTGCGAAGTATGGTCGCAAGAG
>JAJZHE010000235.1 GCA_021804655.1 Acidobacteriota bacterium | reverse complement strand
CATGCAATGCCCCGTCATTCCCGAAGGGGATCTGCTCGTTTCCTAACGCCCTCAACCATCCCCACCCGCGAGCATCGCGAGCGCCACAGCGGTTCTTGGCGCGCCAAGCGCGCGGCTGCTCCACGCAGTGGTCAGGAGTTGCGCGCGTCCAGACTGTATCGTCCCGGACCGCTCAGGAAGAGTGTCAGAGTCACGCCCAGATACAGCACAATCAGTTCGCCGTGGTCCGCCGCATGGCCAAAGAACTCGAAGTGATGCACCAGCGCCCACGCGACAAAGACGTTCACAAAGACGATCGCCGCCGCCCAGCGCGTCGCCAGGCCAAGGATCATCAGCAGCGTGCAGATCGAGTCCGAAACCATCGCGAAGACCAGGCTCGGCACCGGTCCAATGTGCAGCGGATCGGGAAAGTGCGCCGCCATCTGCGAAAAGGTGAATATCTTCTCGATCCCATGCTTCAGAAACAGCGGCGTAATCGTCGTCAGCCGCAGAATCAGCAGGCCAGAATCGGAGTTGGGCGGAAGAGATTTGAGCTGGATGATTTTTTTGAGCATCTGTCACCTCGCAGTTTGGTTTCGCTGCAAGAGTAACCCGAGACAAAGCGTGCTGGAGAAAAATTTGCGGAGCGCAGGAAAAAGGCCGCCAGCGCGAATGCGTGGCGGCCTTTTGTGATTGGTTCCGGGTTGAACTGGAAGGTCAGGCGCGCGTCGGAGTCAGGTTGCCCAGCCGCTCCTCCAGCATCTCCTCGGCGTGCGCCAGGAAATCTGCCATCGGAATCTTGCCGGCATCCACCTCGGCCAGCAAGGCTTTCTGCGCCTGATATTCCTTGTTCGCAAGGCCCGCCTTCGACTGGAGCATGCGCCACGCCTTGCGCCGCTCCACGCAGAAGAGCACAAGCTGGCGGCTGATGGAGCGATACTCCGGCTCCGCTCCCGCTTCGCCCGGCAGCTTGATGTAAACGCCAAAATCCGGGATAAACGAACGGTGCGCCGAGTCAAGATAGCGACGCCACACCGCATCCTGCTGCGTGATGCGCACCAGCATGTTGTCCAGCGGAATCAGTTTGCCCAGCGCATCCTTCTTCACCTTTTTCAGGTGATTGCGGAAGCGTGCCTCCGTCGCACACCAGTGCGCAACGGTATAGCGCTGAACCTCGCCCGTGGCCTTGTCTTTCGTCGAGTACCAGTCCATCTCCGGAGAGGGATTGCCCTTGATGTCCAGAGCTTCCTGATAGGTTTCGCCCATGCGCGGATTGAAGACAAACTCCGGCGCGCCGCGTGAGTCACGCACGCGCTGCGCCTGGGTCAGAGCCATGTCGTCGGCCACGCCGTGCTCCGGCTGGCAGGTCGTGAAGGCTTGCAGGAACATCGTGCCGCGATACTCCAGACCGTCCAGAATGGCGCGGTAGAGCTTCGGCGCGTTGGCCATCGAAACCTGCGCCACGAACGGCGAGCCATGACCGGCGATGAAGGTCTCGGCCACGGTCTTCTTCTCCGTGTTCTTGCCCTGCGTCGCCGCGCCAAAGACGTTCATGTCGTTGCCGCCCAGCATCGGCGTCGAATCCGAGTTCTGCCCGCCGGTGTTGGAGTAAACCTGCGTGTCCAGCATCAGAATCTTCACGTTCGGGCGATTTTGCAGGATCACCTTCGAGGTGTTCTGGTAGCCGATGTCGCCAATGCCGCCGTCGCCGCCCACCACCCACACCTTGGGCAGTTCGACGATCTCCTGATCGGTCATCGTCGCGTCGGTGAAGTGCGTCAGCTCGTAGTACTCGCGCGGCGTCATCGCACCCTCCTCACGCGTGAGGAGGATGTCGGTCAGCCGCTCCGGCAACACCGAGCGACGTGCATGATCCACGATGAAGCTCTCGCCCATCAGCCATCCCACGGTCACGCCGTCCTGGAAGAGCGAGTTCATCCACGGATACGCATGCGGATTGTTCGGCGCGGTCGAGCCATAGACGGTGTTGCAGCCGGTGTGCGCGGCCATCGCCATCACGCTCATGCCGTTGGCCATGCGACCATCGATGGCTTGCAGGTTTTTGTGGTTGAAGGCGTCGTTCAGCAACACCGAAGCCAGAGCTTCGACGATCTGCAGATCGGTAATGGGGCCGTTCGTGGCCTCGTGCGCAGCAATGCGCGCCTTGGTGTCCTTTTCGTTTTCGCCACCCAGACCCAGAATCAGATGGGCCACGGACTGCTTCAGCAGCGCGTACTCGGCGGGATTGCTCCCGGCCAGAGCGGCCAGGCGCGCCGCACCCTTCGTCTCCAGTTCTCCTGCCTTGGCAATCAGCCGGTCGCTCTTGCGATGGAAGACCGGTCGCATATACGCCTCGGTGACAGCGGCAATGGCGCGCAGAACGGATTTTTCACCGCAACCGGCGCAGGCGCCGTCGCCGGCCACCAGCGCGTCGTAGTTGCTGCGAACCATCAGCAGGTTGCGCAGCGTCGCGGTCTTGGAGTCGGCAGGGTTCTCGGCATTGAACAGGCCCAGGAACTTCTGCGGAGTATCCGGCAGCAGATCGAGGAATCCAGTGCCGGTTTCGTGCTCGGCATTCACCGTCTCAGTCTCTGCAACCATCTTCAGCGCCTGGTGGTCACCGCACGCCGTTACGCAGGCGGCACAGCCTTTGCACAGGTCGGAGACGAAGATGGAGAAGACGCCGCCCGAGCCGGGAGCCTTGCGCTCCGGCGACGAGAAGATGGCGTTCACCTTGGTGTATGCCAGAGGAACTTTGGAGATGATCGCGGCAAACTCGGAGCGAGCCTTCTCGCTGAAGCCACCGACTTCGTCGGCAACTTCATTGGTCACGCGCACCAGAATCTCCGGCAGCGGAGTGGAGAG
>JAJZHE010000088.1 GCA_021804655.1 Acidobacteriota bacterium | reverse complement strand
CAGCATTGGTCAGACTTCAATGTGGGACGTGAGGGTTTCGACGACAATCTGTGCGGCGCGCTGGCAGGCAGCCCGATCCACGTCGTGATGGGTCACCAGTCGGACGGACTGCGGGCCGACGGCGCTGGCCAGCACGCCGCGCTCGCGCAGGGCGGCGACGAGCGTTGCTGGAGTGTGATGCGCGACGCCAGGTACAAGCTCGAAGATGACGATGTTGGTCTGCACGCGCGCGAGATCGAAGTGGATGCCGGGAAGCGTGGCGATGGATTCGGCGAGCAGGCGTGCGTGGTCATGGTCTTCGGCGAGCCGCGCGGGCATTTCCGTGAGGGCAATGAGTCCGGCGGCGGCGAGAATGCCGGCCTGGCGCATGCCGCCGCCGAGAGCTTTGCGATAGATGCGAGCCTCGGCGATAGCCTCCGCTGAGCCGACAAGCATGGAGCCGACAGGCGCGCACAGCCCTTTGGAGAGACAGAACATGACGGTGTCGAAGCCTGCGGTCAGGGTGCGGACATCGAGGCCGAGGTGAGTGGCGGCGTTGAAGACGCGCGCGCCGTCGAGGTGTGTGCGGAGGTTGCGTTTGCGGGCCTCGTGCCAGATTTCTTCCAGAACCGGGAGCGGGGTACAGACGCCGCCGCCCATGTTGTGCGTGTTCTCCAGCGTGAGCAGTGCAGTGTCGGCGCGGAAGCCCCCACGCGCGTAGATAAAGGGCGCAATTCGATCCCAGGTCAGGATGGAGTCCGGCGTCGCGATGGGCCGAAGCTGGCAGCCGGAGAATGCGGCTGCTGTCGCCATCTCCCAGTCGAGGACGTGCGCGCGGGCTTCGCAAAGCGCTTCCTGGCCGGGACGGGTGTGGAGGCGAATGGCGATCTGGTTGCCCATGGTGCCGGTGGGGACGAAAAGCGCGGCTTCGCGGGCGAAAATTTCAGCAGCGCGGTGTTCCAGAAGATGGATGGTGGGGTCTTCCCCGTAGACGTCGTCGCCGACTTCGGCCTGGGCCATGGCGGCGCGCATGGCGGGGGTGGGACGGGTGACGGTGTCGCTGCGAAGATCAACGATAGAGGTGGAATTGGCTGCGGCGGCGGGCGTGTACACGGGCAATCCTTCCAGATGATTCTTTTGAATGATTATACGGAGGTTGGGATGGAGCCGGAGGGTTCGTGATGGGCGACGAGGAACTCGGCGAAGACATCGTTTGAGAGCAGGCGGCCGCGTGGAGTGAGCGCGAAACGGCCAGAGTGAAAATCAAGCAGGCCGTCGGCGACAAGGCGATGAGCGACGGCAAGCGAGGGTGCGACGGCCGCCGCACCGAAGGTGCGCGTGAGATCGGCGACCCGAACGCCGGAGTTACGGCGCAGGCCCAGAAACCACGTCTCTTCAAGCTGCTGGGCAGGACCGAGCCATGCGCTTTCGGCCAGCATGGGATCGCTGCTGGCCGTCCTGCTGGCAGGTGTTGAGTTGGAGTCGTCGAGGTATTGTGCGAGGTCGTCCGTGGTGGTAAATCGGAGCGAGGACGAGTCGCCATCTGCAAAGAGCATGGAGGACGCGTCGAGGCCGAGGCCGAGATAAGGCGCGCGGGACCAGTAGCGGAGGTTGTGGCGTGAGGCGTGGCCGGGTTGGGCGAAGTTGGAGATTTCGTATTGGGCAAGTCCGGCGGCGGCAAAGAGCGAGATAGTGGTTTCGTACATGGTGGCGATGGTGTCGTCGGAGGGAACGAGCGCGGCGTGGTAGCGCGCGCCGCCTTGCAGGAGTTCGCGGCCCAGACGGGAGTCTTCGTCGATCTCCAGCATGTAGACGCTGGCGTGGGGGACAGCGGTTTCGAGCAGGACAGCGAGGGATTCGCGCCACGAATCCAGGGTTTGGCCGGCGAGGCCGGCGAGCAGGTCCAGGTTGAGGTTGCGAATGCCTGCCGAGCGCAGGCGGGTGAGGTCGCGGAGAACATCGGCGCGTGTGTGCAGGCGTCCACTGGTGGAGCATTCGCGGTCGATGAAACTCTGCGCGCCGAGGCTAAGTCGATTGGCGCCGCAGGTTACGAGGGCGTCCAGGGTTTCGTCAGAAAGCTGGCCGGGCGCGCACTCGACGGTGATCTCGGCATCCGGCGTCAGAGCGAAGTTTTCGCGAATGGCCTGAAAGAGCGCGTGAAAGTGAGCAGGTGCAAGCAGGACGGGCGTGCCACCGCCGAAATAGATGGTATCCACGGTGCCCGGCAAGGCGACGCCCAGCGAACGGGCGTGGTTACGGCTGGCGTGCAGGTCGGCGACAAGACGCTCGACATAGCGCGCGTGCTGGCTGGCGGGATAGACGCCGGAGGCGAAGTTGCAGTAGGTGCACTTGGAGCGACAGAAGGGGATGGAGATATAGAGGCCGAGCGTGTCCGGCGAGGCGGGTTGAGGGTCGATTTGGGCGGCAGGCAACATCACAGGTTTCAGTTTCTCACCATTGCATGGGGCAAACGCGCGCATTGCGCTCCACCGAAGGCTGTGGCGTTCGCGTTGGTCGCGAGGATGCTGAAGGGAGGACGTAGAGGAACAGCAGATTCCCTGCGGGAATGACAACAAGAAAAGCAAGTGCAGCGACAGGAACGGTAAGCTCTTGTCGGGAGCAAAGCAAGGACAAAGGCAGGGGCCATGGAAGCGGATGCAGGCCACCCGCTACAATCGAAAATGAAGCCAATTCCAGCTTGCGACCATCCAAAAAGCAAAAGCAATAAAGCGAAACGGCAGGCATCCATGGCAGATGAGCAGCCCAAAGCACGCGCAGAGGAAAAAGCGAAGCCCCGCGTGAAGGCCGACGACGAGATTACGGGCAGGGCGTACGACACGCGGATGATGCTGCGGCTGGCGCGGTATCTGGCGCCGTATCGTGTGCAGGCGACGGTGAGCGTAATTGCGGTTTCGCTGCGTGCCGCGACCGACGCTGCGGGGCCATATCTGGTGAAGGTGGCGCTGGACCGGTATCTGACGCGCGAAGCGCATGTGGGCACAGGTTGGATGTCACGGCACTTGAGCAGTGATGCGCGGGTGGGTGTCGGGCAACTGGCGCTGTTGTATATGGTCTGCCTTCTGCTGGCTTACGTCTTTGAATTTACGCAGACTTATCTGATGCAGTGGACCGGGCAGAAGGTGATGTTCGATCTTCGGCGAGAGATATTCCGGCACATGCAGCGAATGCACGTCGCGTTTTTTGACACGAATGCGGTGGGACGACTGGTGACGCGGCTCACCTCCGATGTGGACGCGATCAACGACATGTTCACCTCCGGCGTGCTGGCGATGATTGACGACGTCTTTGCGCTGGCGATCATGGTGGTGGTGATGCTGGCGATGAACTGGCGTTTAGCGCTGCTGACCTTTGCGGTGCTGCCGCTGATCATTATCGCGACGAACATGTTTCGGAACTCGGTGCGGGCCAGTTACAGGCGCGTGAGGACGGCAATTGCGCGGATCAACTCGTTCACCCAGGAGCATGTGAGCGGGATGAGCGTGGTGCAGTTGTTCAACCGCGAAGAGCGCGCGTACGCGGACTTTGAAGCGGTGAACCGGCAGCATATGGTGGCGTTCAAGGACACGATCTTCGCCTACGCGCTCTACTACCCGGCGGTGGAGATTTTGTCGTCAGTGGCGATTGCGATGATCCTGTGGCGAGGCGGCGTGGGGGCAATCGGTGGGACGGTCACAATTGGCGTGATTGGCGCATTTATCCAGTATGCGCAACGCTTCTTCCGCCCGATCCAGGACTTGAGCGAGAAGTTCAATATCTTGCAGGCGGCGATGACGGCCTGTGAGCGCATCTTCAAGTTGCTGGATACGCCGTCGCAGATCGTTTCTCCGCAGAAGTCACGAGCAGGCGATGGATCGAATCAAATCGAGTTCAGGAATGTATGGTTCACCTATCAGGAGATGAGCGACGAAGAGCGCGCGTGGATGGCCACGGCAAGCGATACCGAGCTTGCAGCGCGCACAGAGATTGAGTGGATTCTGAAGGATGTTTCATTTGTCGTGGAGCCGGGCGAGACGGTCGCGATTGTGGGCCACACAGGTGCGGGCAAAACAACGCTGACGAGCCTGATGATGCGCTTCTATGACGTTACGCGAGGAGCGATTCTGCTGGACGGGGTGGATGTGCGCGAGCACGATCTGGAGGCTCTGCGGAAGCACTTCGCGGTGGTGCTGCAGGACCCGTATCTGTTCAGCGGAACGATTGCGGAGAATATCCGGCTTGGTGCTGACGAGATTGACGACAAACGAATGCGGCAGGCAGCGCAGGATGTGAACGTTCTGGATTTCATCGAGAGCCTGCCGAAGCAGTTTGACGAGCCGGTCATCGAGCGAGGCAATTCGCTTTCAACCGGGCAAAAGCAACTGGTAAACTTTGCGCGCGCGCTGGCGTTCGATCCCCAGATTCTGATTCTGGACGAGGCGACGTCGAGTGTTGATACGGATACAGAGCTGAAGATTCGCATGGCGCTGGAGAAGATGATCGCGGGGCGAACGTCGGTGCTGATTGCGCATCGGCTTTCCACTGTGCAGCGTGCAGACACGATTCTAGTGATGCACAAGGGACAGTTGCGCGAGCAGGGCAATCACCAGGAGTTGCTAGCGCATCGCGGGATTTATTACAAACTGTATCAGTTGCAATACAGAGATCAGGAGATGCCGACCGTGAGCGCGAGTCTGGATTCCGGTGCCACTGCGCTGGCGCACTGAGACGATGGTTTGCCGCAGAAGCAGCCATCGCTGCCATGCGGCGTTTGTAGCACCCTCAGTGGTTGCAGTGGAGCGGGAATGAGGACGATGGCCAAGTCGATTCCCTTCAAAAATAACGATAAAAAACTGGGGCAAGAGCAGGAGCAAGTGCGAAGGATGCGAGACGCATGAGAGATGCGGAGAACCGGGAGCCGTTGATTTTTTTCTCCGCCGGAGAAGCCAGCGGCGAACACTACGGCGCGCTGCTGATGGAAGAGTTGAAGCGTACGATGCCGGAGGCGCGATTCTTTGGCATGGGCGGCGAGCGCATGGCGGCGCTTGGTTTTGAGCGTGTGGTGCGCAGCGAGGACGTGGCCGTCATGGGAATCACGGAGGTGATTCGGCATCTGCCGCGGATTTATCGCGAGTATCGGCGGCTGAAGGATGCAATTCGAGTGCGTAAGCCAAATGTTGCGGTGCTCATCGATTTTCCGGATGTGAATCTGCGGCTGGCTGAGGCGCTGCACGAGCAGGGCGTGCCGGTAATTTTCTTTGTGAGTCCGCAACTGTGGGCATGGAAGAAGCGGCGGATCACGCGCGTGCGGCAGTTTGTGGACCGGATGCTGGTGATCTTTCCGTTTGAAGAACCGTTTTATCGCGAGCGTAGAGTGAAGGCGGAGTTTGTTGGTCATCCGCTGGCAGAGCTACCGCTGCCGACGATAACGCTCGAAGAGTTTGCTGCGCTGCATGGGTTGGACGCCGGAAAGCGATGGATTGGATTGTTGCCGGGAAGTCGTGCGAGGGAGATTCGGCTGAACCTTCCGGAGATGTTGCGCGCAGCGGCAAAGCTGGCCGATGGGCAAACGGAGTTTGTTTTGCCACTCGCGCCCACCCTTTCCGCTACGGCCAGAGCGAGCACGCAAGCGATGGTGGAGATTGCAAGGATGACGACTCAGGTGCGCCTGGTGGACGACGCGCGTGGCACTCTGCATCATGCACGCGCCAGCGTGGTGGCCAGCGGAACGGCAACGGTGGAAGCGGCACTGATCGGCAATCCGTTTGTGGTGGTCTACAAGGTCTCGCGGGTGACCTATGCAATTGCGCGGCGTGCGGTGAAGGTCCCGCATGTGGCGATGGTGAACCTGGTGGCCGAGCGGCGCGTGGTGCCGGAACTGATCCAGGAGGCGTATACGGCAGAGGCGGTCGTTGAGCATCTGCGACCGCTGCTGGAGAATGGAGCGACACGGCAGCGGATGATGGAAGAATTGAAAGGAGTGGGAAGAAAATTGCACAGAAATGAAAATTCCAACGGAAGAGCAATCGCGCGCGTGGCAGCGGTGGTGCGAGAGACTTTGGCATGACTTCCATCAGATATTGCAAGCAGCAGCCTTGGCATGGGGCAGACGTGATCTGCGCCCACCACTCAGGCTAGCCGCACTCCCGGTGGCCGCGAGGGAGATGAGTCGAGAACGCAGACGAAGAGCAGGAGTCAAAGCAGATTCTCCGCAGGAATGACAACAAGAAAAGCAAAGGCAAGAACGAAGGCAGCGGTCTGGCGCGGGTGATGAGGCGGCGATGGAGCGAATGAACAGGCACAGTCCAGGTAATCTGCTGCGGAGATGTGTGAGCCATGCCGAAGGTTGGAGATGCGTCGGCTGGGTGGTCTGCTGCGTGCAGATGATGCTCTGCTGCGTCGTGACGGCGTTGGGGTTTGAGTCAGAGCAAGCACTGGCGCAGGAGACGGGGCAGGTCATTGCGCGGCACGCGCTACAAGTGCAGGGTTACCAGATTAACCTGCACCTGGACCCGGAGGCGCACACGATGACGGCAACGGCGGTGGTCGCATTTTCAGCGCCGGAAGGGGCTGATGCGATCACGTTTGGACTGCATCCTGCGCTGAAGATCACAAGCATTACGGACAGCGCTGGTACAGTGCTCACCGGCGAGCGTACGGCGAATGGAAATGTGCGGATTGTGCCCGCGACGAATTCAGGATCGGAGACGGGTGAAAAGCCGCAGCACTGGACGTTTGTCTACTCTGGCAAGATAACAGGCGCAGAAGATGGGCCTGTGGAGGGACTGAAGCTGGCTGCGATTGGCGACCCGATCACGTATTTGCTGTATCCTGCGCGCTGGTTCCCGACGACGGGCTATCTGACGGATCGCTTCACGATGGAGCTGCATGTGCGTGTGCCGCAGGGCGAGCGGGTGATTGCAAGCGGCGCGGCGGGCCTGAAGCAGACTGTGCTGGAGGATGGGAAGCCGGGAACGGAGTACGACTTCAACTGGAAGAAGCCTGGGTTTCCCGGGACGGTGGTTGCGGGGCGATTTGTGGATCCGGCAACCGCGAACTCGGCGGCAAACGTGAAGGCATACGTCACAGTCGCACATCAGGGCCAGGCCAACGGCGTAGCGGAGATTGCAGCGCGAGAGATGGATTTTTTCACGTCCACGTTTGGGCAGCCGGAGTCTGGCCGGATGAATGTGGTGGAGCTGCCGAACGATACGCTGCCTGCCTTCTGGGCGCCGGAGCTGACGGTGATCATGGGCGCGCATCTGACGGACAGCGCGGGGACGCGGCTGATGGCCAATACGCTGGCGCACCAATGGTGGGGTTCGGAGATGAGTCCTGCGACGCTGAACGACGCGTGGATCACCAACGGGATGGCGCGGTACGCCGAGCTGATGTATGTGGAGGACGAAAGTGGACGGACGGCGCTCCAGCGCGCGGTCAACGACATTGCAGCAGGTGCGATTGCCTACGATACGACGCCGCTTTCAGCAGCCGGACGTCTGGGTGCGTTCGCGCCGCAGTTCCAGTCGATGACACTGGAAAAAGGCGCAATGGTCTTTCACATGTTGCGGTGGGAGGTGGGCGATGCGGCGTTCAAGCAGATTTTGCGCGGTGTGCTGAGCGAATACACGGACAAGCCGATTCGTGCAGCACAGTTTGAAAAAGTGGCGGAGCAAGTGAGCCAGAAGAATCTGACGCCGTTTTTCTCGCAGTGGATCGACGGGACGGGCGAGCCTGAGTTTGTGGACAAGTACGCAGTCTATCGGCTGGGCAATGGAAAGGGATTTCGCACGATTGGACAGATTCATCAGGATCTGGACCTGTTCAATATGCCGGTGGATTTGCAGATTGAGACGGATGGCAAGACGGCGAATCAGCGGATCGACGTGGTGGGCACGGAGACGCAGTATGTGGTGGATACCTTTGGCAGACCGCGGCATATCACGATTGACCCGGACAACTGGGTACTGAAAAACACGCCGGATTTGCAGGTACGCGCGGCGATTCTGCGTGGACAGCAACTGGCGGCGCAGGGTGATCTGAATGGAGCGCTCGGAGAGTATCAGAAGGCGCTGCAGGTGAATCCGCAAAGCTCACTGGCGAGCTATCGGATCGGTGCATCGCTCTTTGAGGAGAAGAATTATCAGGGAAGCGCAAATGCCTTTCGCGATGCGCTGCGCGGAGATGACGATCCATCCTGGACGGAGGTTTGGAGCCACATCCAGTTGGGCAAAATCTTCGATGTGACAGGGCAGCGGGAGCGCGCCGTGAATGAGTATCGGCAGGCGATCCAGACCAACGACAACACGCAGGGCGCACTGAACGAGGCACGGCTCTATCTGCGCAAGCCGTACAAGCGGCCGGATGAGGAATGATGGCCGAAAAAGCTGAGAATGCGGCTGAGAATGCGGTGCATGGACTGGATGGCGCGTGGACGCGGGCGGACTGGGCCGCGTGGACGCTGGAGGAAGTAGATGTGCTGCTGCGCGAATATGAGGGCCTGGGCCGCGCGGTGGAGTTGACTGCGGTGAGCCCACGGCCGTTTTCTGCGGCGGCGCGTGTGCGCACGACGGTGGGATGCGTCTTTGTGAAGCGACACGGGTGCATGGTGCGTTCGCCGGGGTCTCTGGCGGAGGAACATGCGTTTGCGGCGTGGCTGGCTGCAAGAACGCCACTGGTGACGGCTCCGCTGCGTGCCCGGGATGGGCGAACGACGATCACCATCAAGGTCGGTCGCGTGGAGTGGACGTGCGAGGCATTTCCGATTGCGCCGGGTCAAGATGTCTATGAGCATGCGATCGCGTGGACGCCGTACAGGAACAGGCAGCATGGGCGTGCGGCCGGTGCCTCACTGGCGGAGTTTCACCTGGCAGCACGGGAATTTGCAGCGCCTGCGCGGAGTGTCGCGCCGCTCGTGACGAGCTACACGCTGCTTCCGGCAGCCGATCCATGTACTGCTTTTGCGGCGTATCTTGCGGCGAGGTCGAAGCTGGAAATGTGGCTGGACAAGCAGCGAGGTAACTCTGCCGCGGAGGCTGTGTTTGCTCGATGGTTTCTTCCACAGCATGAACGGTTGCGCGAGTCGATGCGGAACGAATCTAGCAAAGTCCTTCAGCCGCTGTGGACACACAACGACTGGCATGGGTCCAATCTGATGTGGTCGAGTGCTGGGGAAGATGCGCGAGTCACGGCCGTGGTTGACTTTGGGTTGGCGGACCGGACATGCGCGGCGCACGATGTGGCAACGGCGATTGAGCGGTGCGCTGTGGATTGGCTGGCGCTGGGCAACGGTGGTGTGCCAATCGCGCGCGTGGAGCAGGCAGCGGCCCTGCTGGATGGTTACGAAGAGCGCGTGCGGCTGACGAGGCCTGAACGCGCCGCGATCGCCGCGATGCTTCCAATTGTTCACTGTGAGTTTGCGCTGACCGAGATGGATTATTTCTTGAGGGTGCTGGGCGATGAGCAACGCGCGCGAGTGGCGTGGGAAACTTATTTCATCGGCCATTGTGCCTGGTTTGAGAGCTTCGAGGGCATGCGATGGATGGAGTGGATGCAGGCCTGGACGGAAGACGCGACGACGGAGGATGCAGGATGAGCCGGTTTCCGCTTTCGCCATTGGAGTGCATCTCGGCGCTGATGAGCATCGGCAGTGTCTGGCTATCGATGAAGCGGCGCGTCTCGGCGTGGCCGGTGACGATTGTTGCGAGCCTGCTGTATGGTGAGTTTTTCCGCGAGATTCACCTCTATTCCGACATGCTGTTGCAGGTGGTTTTCGCTGTTTGTGGCGTATACGGATGGGTGGCGTGGCAGCGCGGCGTACAGAGTGAAGGCACACTGATTGTGCGGCGCATGGGGCAGCGGTTTTTGTGGCTTAGCCTATTGGCTGGCGTAGGGCTGACGGTGGCGCTGGCTGTCGGGATGGAGCATTGGACCAACGCGGCACTGCCGTGGCTGGATGCCATGCTGACTGCTTTCAGCCTGGTGGGCACAGTGTGGGAAGCGCGGCAGTACATGGCGAACTGGACACTTTGGATTGCCGTGGACCTGACTTATATCGCGGAGTATGCGTGGAAGCATGCGTACGTGACCGCTGCTCTTTCTGCGGTGTTTGTGGGAATGGCGATCTTTGGGTTGCGTGAGTGGCAGGTGGCGCGCGCGAAGCAGGAACACATACTGGCGGCATCACATTGAGCGGGACGGCGGCCAGCCAAAAATCGGTGAGCACAACAGTTTCGATTGCGCCACTTCACTTCGGGCGAACATTTTCATTGCAGCGGCTCGGTCCACACGATCCATCGGCATACTTGACGCAGAACCAGTTTCGCAAGGCATTTTTCTATCACAACGAAGCGGCGACACTGGTCTTTGAGCGCCATCACGAAGACGATCAGGTCGGGCTGCGCGTGACGGCGCATGGCGCGCATGCGCCGACCCTGTTGGACGAGACGTTGGCATGCCTGAGTCAGGAAGACGATTACCATCGATTTGCAACGGCAGATACGGGAATCGCTCGGCTGCATCGAAGCCTGCCCGGATTGCGACTGTTGCGGGTTCCGTGGCTGTGGGATATCGCTTGCTCTGTGATTCTTCAGCAGCGCGTGCGCACAGTCGATGCAATGCGCGCCTGGAGTCGAATGACGGCACAGTGGGGCGTGGATGCGCCGCTCGGGTTGCGGGTGTTTCCGGATGCAGCAAGTCTGTCGACGTTGCCGGAGTTCGCGTTGCGTGCAATCGAAATTGATGCGCAACGAGCAGGAACACTGCTGAGGTTTGCGCAGGAGTGGCGGTTTCGTCCGCTGCGAACACAGATGAGCTTCGCCGCAATGCGGGAGGAGTTGCGCAGGCAGAGGGGCATTGGGCCATGGACGGTGGAGTCGATTCTGGGCTACGGGGCAGGGGATTGCGATGCGGCGATTCCAGGCGACTTGCACCTGCCACATCTGGTCTGCTACGCACTGGCAGGCGAGATGCCAGGGAGCGACGAACGAATGATGGAGCTGCTGGAACCGTTTGGCGGGCATCGCTTCCGCGTGATACGACTGCTGTATGCAAGCCGTCTCGCCGTACCACGGCGTTAATGCAACACAGACTTCGGAGCTGCATCCATCAAGTGCGGATCGTCGATCGCGGAACCGAGGCGCGCGCGCTCGACGAATGTCTTTCCTTCTTCACTCAGCCCACCTGTCGCAGCGTCGATAAACTGCGGTCGCTCACGCTCCGTGATGACGCCGTCGCGCGTCATCCGCTGAACGACTTCGTCACCGTGCTTCGCGAGCAGTTTCCGCAGGCTGAGGTCTTCTCCATTCAGCGTGTCGGCAACCCAGCGCAGCGTCTCCTGTCGGATGCTTGCACTAGCCCGTATTTAGCCGTCGGGCTTCCGTTCGGCGTCCGCAGCGATGTCCGCTTTCCATCAACGCCAGGGATGCGCGCTCTGGACTGATACAGCGTTGCATTCTTGTCCGCGCTCGGATGTCGGACTACAATGGGACCAATGCCATCGTTCCGGGCGTCGAGATGAAGGCTGTCGGCCACGCCGTCTGCATCCATCGTGGCAGGAAATTTCCTCATCGATACCGCTGCAAGTTCCTTCTTCCCGGTGCGCACTTCCTCCAGATGCAAGGTCGTTCCATCCTGCATTCGCTTGGCGTAGCCAATCTGATCGCGCCTTCCTCGATTTTTCGTCCCCAAAACGACTCGGTCCGGCTCAGCAAGCACTTCAGGATTTTTTTGAAATCCTTATCTGTGAATGCTGCTGGCCGACAGAGCGGAATCGGCGAGCGAATTCTGAAATAATATGAAAAAAGCACTGCGACGGGAGAGCTATCGTGTCT
>JAJZHE010000087.1 GCA_021804655.1 Acidobacteriota bacterium | reverse complement strand
AGATGGCGCAACTCAACCGGGGCCGCGTTAGCGACCCCATAAGCCGCTTCGAGCGGCTCACAAAATAAAGCCCCCGGCTCTGCCGGGGGATATTTACTCCTTGCCGAATGCTACGAGTTTTTACAGACCATTTATCGGGTGTACGACATGAGGATTACTGCGCTGAAGGCTGAATATCTCATCCGAGGTGCCTGGGATCACTTGTCCCAGGAAGCAAAGACAACTTTCGCGGACTTTCGTCGAGTCCTCGATCTCTACCCGAAAGAGCTTTTTGCCTATTGGACGACTCGCCGTACGACGAGTCGCGCCGAGGCCGCAAATCGCACTCTCAGCACTTTGAAATCAGCTGCTCGCGGGATGAAATTCGAGGAGTTCCGCAGACGCGCGATCCATACTCGAAGCCCAACTCGACGGATCGAGATGGCAAAGAAAGCTAATCCTGGATCGGCCAAAACATCTAGTCATGGCAGGCACAGGCCCGGCGTGCGTGCGCGCAAGATGATCGCAGTGCAATACGCCTTCAATTTTTACCCCCGTGAATGAACACAACCCATATGCGCCAACTTGAGATGACACCACAAACACGGAAAGGAGCAAACAATCCCATGAAAAGAGAATTACTGACAGTACCTCAGGCCGCTGGCCGCATGACGGTCAGCGAGAAGACCACCTGGCGTATGGTGTACGCCGGCAAACTCGAAGTTGTTCGCATCGGTCGTAGCGTCCGCGTTACTGGGAAGTCCGTAGACGACTTGATCGAAGATGGCACGACGCCTCCGACTGCTTCGAATGCTGATGTGGACTATGCGGATGATGATGTGGTCGAAGAGGAGTAGCCAGAATGCTTCGAATGTCCTTTTGCATCTGCCTTTTCCTGCCTTGCTGGCCACGCTTGCCCACAATTCAACCATGCTTGCACCAATGCAATGATCCACCGAATTCAAAAAGGAGCTATCGATATGAGTCTTTACAAGAGAGGCGGTGTCTGGTGGATGGAGTTCGTTGTGCGCGGCGTCCGTGTTCGCGAATCCACATACACCAGCAACAAAGAACTGGCCATCCAGGCGGAACGCAAACGTCGTCGTCGTATGGAAGCATCTGTTCATGGAATGCGCGAGGTTTCGCGTCCGACGAAGTTCTCCGCCGGAGCAGCGAAATGGATCGAAGAGAATGAAGCGCGTTGGTCAAAGTCGTATCTCGCCATCCATCGCTTCAACCTGAAGCATCTTGGTAGCGCATTTCAGCCCAAACTATTAGGAGAAATATCGGCCAGGGACATCGCCATTTACCAGGCTAAGCGTCAGAAGAAAGGCGCATCCAACCGCACGATCAACATGGAAATCTCTACACTTCGTTTGATTCTGAAGCGGTACAAGCTCTGGCGCGCCATAGAGGAAGACGTGCATATGCTGCCCGAGGACGAAGAAATCGGTCGGGCACTTGGGCCGGAGGAAGCAACTCGGCTGCTGGAAGCCTGCAGTCAAAGCAACCAACCCAGCCTTTATCCTGCGGTTGTGATCTATTGCAACACCGGGCTGCGAAGTGCCGAACTTCGTTGTGCGCTCTGGAAACAGGTCGATTTTGCGCAGGCCGAATTTCAGGTTGGCAAAGCGAAAACCAAGGGAGGCCAGGGACGAGTCATTCCGCTGAATGCTTCTGCGATGGCGGCATTTTTCGCGTGGAAGGCTCGCTGGCCTGATGCGAAGCCGAACGACTATATCTTCCCGAGTGAGAAGCTTGTCTTCAAAGGGAAGGGGGCCGCGACGGCGGGTGTAATGGCACCTATCGAGCTTGACCTTAGCAAGCCACTCGGATCCTGGAAGACGGCGTGGCGGACTGCGAAGAGCCGGGCGAAGGTTGAATGTCGGCTCCACGACCTCCGGCATCACTTCCTCACTGCTCTTTCGGAAACGCAGACATCGGACTCAACGATTCTGGCGATTGCCGGGCACTTGAGCCGTGCGATGTTGGAGCGTTACAGCCATGTTCGTGCGAAGGCGAAGCGTGATGCAGTCACGGCCATTGAAATTCGCCACTAGCCTCGCGCCACTGTGGGGACTCCGTTGAGGGTCCCCACAAATTCCCCCACAGTTGAGGCTAATTTGCGAGTCTTGAATTTGTAAGTGATTGATTCTAATGGTCGGGACGGGCAGATTTGAACTGCCGACCCCTCGCACCCCAAGCGAGTGCTCTACCAGGCTGAGCCACGTCCCGACACGGTTGCGCGGACCATTGCGGCCAGCGCTGGGGTTCTCTAATGAGTGTACACGAATGGACTCTGCTGCTTTGCAGTCCAGTTTCAGTGTGTTGGAGGCACAAACTCGGCAGGTAGCGCAGCGCCGTCCCCGAAGAAAAACTCCTGCATCTGCTCGACAAGAAAGGTCTGCGCCTGGGGTGTCCAGGGTTGCAGTCGATACTCGTTGAGCAGCATTTTCTGCCGCTCCACCCACTCGGCCCATGCCTGTTTGGAGACGCTTTTATAAATCTGCTGACCAAAATCCGAATCGAACGGAGGCTCGTCCAGTCCCTCCAACTCTTTTTTGTAGCGTGCGCAGAAAACTGTGTGTGCCATCGTGCAAGACTCCCGGATTTGATTGTAAATCCAACCTGCCAGGCGCGCTGCTCACCGTACTACACTGAGAATTCATGGCTGTCACTGCACGCTCGCACGCAAAGATCAATCTGGGCCTCGCCATCGGCCGACCGCGCCCGGACGGTTTCCACGGGCTGGTTACGGCGTATCAGACGCTGGCCGCGCACGATCTTGTCACCGTCTCCGCCACGCCCGGTGCACAAACTAAAATCGGAATTACGACCAACGATGCGCGTGTGCCTACCGATGGACGGAACACCGCCTGGAAGATGGTCGAGCTTGCGCTGGCTGCACTGGGCTGCACTGCGGCTGTTTCCATTCATATCGAGAAACGGCTGCCGGTTCAGGGCGGGCTGGGAGCAGGGTCTGCCAATGCCGTCGCTGCGCTGCTTGCCCTGGAAGCTGAGCTTGCTCTTCCAATCACGGCGGATTGGCAGGCAGAGCGGCTGCGGTTGGCCGCTGCTGTCGGTTCCGATGTGCCGCTTTTTCTCATCGGGGGCACGGTTCTGGGCCTGGACCGCGGACAGTCTGTCTTTCCGCTGCCTGACCAGCCTTCGCTTTGTTGTCTGGTCGCCACGCCTGCTGTCGGCGTCTCCACGCCACAGGCGTTTCGCGACTGGGATGCGCTTTGCGACGTAAATGTCGAGTTCGGCACTGAAAACAAATTGACCCAAAAGCCCGACAGCGATACACTTAATAAGTTGAGTCGTGTCTATGCAGGTGCCTGTGCGCAGGTCGGCTTCCCTGCGGAAGCTGTTGCAAAGGCGGACTCTTCCGGTGTCTTGCCCACTGGGCAAGACCTGGCCGGGCCGCTGGTGTCCGCGCTTGTCCGCACCGGGATTGGAAACGACTTTGAGCGGACTGTCTTCGCTCGTCATCCCTTTCTCAGCGAAATCAAGCGCATTCTCGCGGCTGTCGGCACGCCGGAGGAATCCTTCTACGCATCTCTGTCCGGATCCGGTTCTTCGCTCTTTGGCCTCTATCAGGGCCGGGAGCAGGCGGAAGCTGTCCGTCTTCGGCTCGGCGCAAGTGGAGTGGATGCGTTTCTCACGCACACTCTTCCGCGCTCAGTCTATTGGTCGGAGATGCTGTCTGCCGGTTGACACCCGTGAGCGAGTGGTGAAAAACTCGCCAGCGGCTGACCGGAAGTATTGGGCGATCGACTAACGGTAGGTCAAGTGCCTTTGACGCACTTTGTCCAGGTTCGAATCCTGGTCGCCCAGCCAGTTTTGCCGCACGGGATTGTCCTGCGCGGAGAGTAGTGATGAAGCAGCCAATGCCAACCAGCAGAGGGGAAACTGCATGACCAGCAACGCGAATACCAGTGTGGAAGAGAACGAAGTGACGACCATCCCGGCAGAAGCACTGGCGGAAGGCCAGCCCAAAAACCGCGAAGTGAAGCTCGCAGCCGAGCGCAAGCGGAGCCGCGGCCTGGGGGATGACAAGAGTTTCAAGCTCTTCAGCGGTACAGCCAATCGCTCGCTTGCTGAGGAGATTGCAGGATTTGTTGGCGTCAAGGTGGGGGAAAGCAAGCTCCAGCGCTTTGCCGATGGCGAGGTCTACTTCCAGTTGCTGGAAAACGTCCGCGGAGCCGATGTTTTTCTGGTCCAGCCCACCTGTTTTCCAGTGGATCAGCACCTGCTGGAGTTGCTGATCATGATTGACGCGCTCAAGCGCGCCTCCGCAGCCCGCATCACCGCGGTCGTGCCCTACTTCGGCTATGCCCGTCAGGATCGCAAGGATCGTCCGCGCGTGGCCATCAGCGCCAAGCTCATTGCCGATCTGCTGACCACTGCCGGAGCCAACCGCGCGCTTTTTGTCGATCTGCACGCGGCCCAGATTCAGGGCTTTTTCAATATTCCCGTCGATCATCTCTTTGCCAGCCCGGTGCTGGTTTCCTATTTTCGCGAGATGAACCTGCCCAACCTGACGGTCGTTTCTCCGGATGCGGGCGGCGTGGAGCGCGCGCGCTTTTTTGCCACGCGGATGGGCGCTCCACTGGCAATCGTGGACAAGCGCCGCACGGAGATGAACGTTGCCGAAGTGATGAATGTGATTGGCGATGTGCGTGGACGCACCTGCCTGGTCATCGACGATATCGTGGACACGGCTGGAACGCTCGTGAAGACAGTCGATGCGCTGCTTGCCTCCGGAGCCACCGCCGTTCATGCGTGCGCCAGCCATGCCGTGCTTTCCGGCCCGGCTATCGAGCGCATCGCCGCTTCGCGCATGGAGCAGCTTGTCGTCACCAACACCATTCCGTTGCGTGAAGCCGCGCAGCAGGTGCCCAAGATCAAGGTTCTTTCCATCGCCGGCCTGCTGGGCGCGGCCATCGAAAGTATTCACATGGAGACCAGCGTCAGCTCGTTGTTTAACTGATGCTCGAACGAAACCTCGGTGCAAAGCAATCTGCGCCGCGAACAAAGGGAGCGCAAGCTGATGCATTCCAGGCAGCCCGTGCCCGACGAAGAAAAGAGTGAATTGTATGCCAGAGACAGTTGCAGCCCGGCCTCGCGTCGGCAAATTCAATAAAAACGCCGCCCGTCGCGTCCGCGTCGCAGGCAAGATTCCCGCGATTCTGTACGGAGCAGGCCACGAATCGATTGCGATTGAGGTTGACCCCAAGCAGATTCTTCGCATTCTCCACTCGGAGAGCGGCCACAACACGATCTTCGACGTTGCTGTGGAAGGGCATGGCCCGGTGAAGGCGATGATTGTGGATTGGCAGTATGAGCCGATCAAGGATTCGTTGCTTCACATTGACCTGAAACGTATTGCGCTGGACAAACTGATGCGCGTTCACGTTCCTGTGCGTCTGGTCGGCACTGCCGTGGGCGTCAAGGTGCAGGGTGGCATTCTGGATCAGGTGATGCGCGAGGTCGAGATTGAGTGCCTGCCAACTGCGATTCCGCAGCATATCGACGTGGACATCTCCGAGCTTGGCCTGCATCAGGCGATTCGCGTCGCCGATCTGCCGCATACCAACGGGCTACGGTTTGTCAGCGCTGAGGATGCAACGGTCGCCCACGTCATCTCCATCCGCGCCGAGGCTGAACCTGCCCCAGCGGAAGGAGCAGCGGCTGCTGTCACTGAGCCTGAGGTTGCCAAGAAGGGCAAGCCGGAGGCGAAGAAGTAAGCTTTGCCCGGGATGCGTCCAGCTTCTGACTCCGATGCGCGCAGCCACAAGGCTCCGCTGATCGTTGTCGGGCTGGGCAACCCGGGTATGGAGTATGTGTGGACCCCGCATAACGCGGGATTCATGGCCATCGACCGCATCGCCAGCCAGACCGGCGCGGTGGTCGGCAACCGGCGCGGCAGGGCGCTCACCGGCATTACGGAGATCGGTGGACGCGCTATCCTGCTGGCCAAGCCGGAGACGTTTATGAACCTGAGCGGGCTGTCCGTGGCCGCCTTGCTCAAAGAGTTTTACCCGGACGATCCTGAAGTCGGCAGAGCCAGTCTTATCGTGCTGTATGACGAGCTGGACCTGACGCTTGGGACCATCAAAATCCGGGAGCGAGGATCGCCTGCCGGCCACAACGGTGCCCGCAGCATCACCTCCTCGCTGGGTACGGAAGAGTGGTTGCGGATTCGCATTGGCGTAGGGCAAAAGCTCACCGCTGAGGCGATCGCAGCCGGAGCCAGGCGACCGGGCGGCAGCAGTTATCTGCTCTCGCCCATGCGCAAATCCGATCTGGCGCTCCTCGATGAAGCGCTCGATCGGGTTGCGCAGGCGGTCAGGCAGATTGCCGTGGAAGGCCCTGCCGCCGCGATGAACGAGTGGAATCGCAGAAGCTGAACATGCTGCTGCGGAAACAGTTGGACGACTGCGGTGCGAACCCGACTGCAATCATCCGAAGATGTATCTGAAATCAAGTTGCTATGGTTCAGTCCCGACTGGCCGTGGCGACGCCGGATTCCAAATGGACCGGCAGAAAAGAGCAGAAGATGGATCGGAAATATGAAGTGATGTTTATCGTCCGGCCGGATATCGAAGAAGAAGAGATCGAAAAGCTGATCTCCGGCTTTGAAGCAACCGTCACCACGGGTGGAGGCGAAGTGAAGTCCATCGAGCGGATGGGCCGTCGTCGTCTGGCTTATACCGTGCGCAAGTTCAACGATGGAGTCTATGTCCTGATGCATCTGGCCGCGAACGGTCCGGTTGTTGCGGAGTTGGAGCGTCGTTTGCGCGTTTCTGAGCCAGTCATCAAGTTCATCACCGTCCGCACCGATGAGGAAGAGAAGCGTGTCGCCAAGGTCAAGGCAGCTCGCGGTGTTCGCCGCAAGCCTGCTGAAGAGACGGAAGCGCCCGTTGCCGAGGCAATCAGCGCCTGAGCCTTCACATCACGCGACTGCATTGCGGCTGAATCCAGTCAATACCTGGAGAGGACGTGGCAGTCCTGGTAATTCAGAGTCTTCGTCGGCTGAGTCCGAGCGAAACAGAAAAAGAGAGAGATCATGGCAGAAGAAATTCAGAACAAATCCCCGGAAGCCGCAGCCCCGGCAGCAGCCCCGGCTGCACAATCGTCCGGCCCTCGTTCCAGCGGTCCACGCACCGGTGGTCCCGGCGGACGCGGCAAGTTTTTCCGTCGCAAGAAGGTCTGCAAATTCTGCACCGAGAAGATTGACTCGGTTCCGTATCGGGATGTGCGCCTTCTGCAGGGCTTCATCGCCGAGCGCGGCAAGATTGTGCCTCGCCGGTTGACCGGCGTTTGCACCACACATCAGCGTCGGCTCACGCGCGCCATCAAGCAGGCTCGGAACATCGCCCTGCTGCCGTTCGCGTCCAGCTTCTAAGGCATTTTCCGGAATACTATAAACTTTTCGAAGTTCGTGAGGGTGGATTTTTCCTGAGGAAAAATCCAATCCGCAGAATGGTTTTGGTTTACACCTTTTCCGGAAAATGCTTTAGCGCTGTCAAGGCTGTTTCCGGCACACTGTTTTTGCTTTTGGTTCGGTGGCTTTGCTTTCCTACGCCGTCCTCTTGCCGAAACTTCATGTCGGAGGAATACAATCACTCGCGGCGCAACCTTTCCCCGTCGTCCGGTGTCCAACCACCAGGGACGAAAATAACGCGGCGGAGAGACTCAGCGTCGTTTGAAAACTGGAGAGTTTCCCATGGAAGTCATTCTGAAAGAAGACGTAGCCAATCTCGGTCACCGGGGCGATGTGGTCAAGGTCGCCGACGGCTACGGCCGCAACTACCTGCTGCCACGCAAGCTCGCCCTGCAGGCCACTGTATCCAACAAGTCCGTCATCGAACAGATGAAGGCAGCAGCAGCGCGCCGCTCCGCTACGGAAAAGGCGCAGGCTGAGGCGCTTGCCGCGCAGCTTGCCACCGTCAGCCTGGTCTTTACACGCAAGACCGGCGACAGCGGCCATCTCTTTGGCTCGGTCACTTCGGCGGATATCGCTCACGAACTCGTCGCCAAGGGTTTTGAAGTGGATCGTCGCAAGATTCAGCTCGTCGAGCCGCTCAAGTCGGTTGGTGACTTCACCGTTTCCGTCCGTCTTTACCGCGAGGTCATCGCACAGCTTTCAGTGCGTGTTCTCGCCGAGGCTGTCGAGGCCCCAGCGGAAGCTGAAGCTGTCACGGCCTGATTGCGCCGGGAGAGTATATCGAGTAGCCTAGAAAAGTTGACACTGTAGTACTTTTCGATGATGCGGTCATCTCTGAATGACCGCATCAGGCTGGCTCAAAATGCTCGATCTGCTTGCTTCCGAGGGCGAACTGAAGATTCTCCATATCATCCGGACTCTGAATCCAGAGGGCGGCGGACCTAGCGAGTCCGTCCGCATGTTTGCTTTGGCGCACCAGAAGCTGGGGTGGAATGTCGAGGTTGTTACTCTCGACTCTCCCGACGATGGACCCTTGAAGGATGGATATCGCAGCGCATTCGTATGTCCAGTCCATCCCTGTGGACCTGCTTTGGGACGCTACGGCTACTCTTCGCACCTGGAGCCATGGCTGCGCGCCAATCGTTCTCGCTTCGACGGCGTCATCGTCAACGGGATCTGGCAGTACCACAGCCTGGCTGCGCGTCGCGCATTCTCTGGCCGTGTTCCCTACGCCGTCTTCAGCCATGGGATGCTGGACCCCTATTTCAAGCGCCGTTTTCCGCTCAAGCATCTCAAAAAGCTCGCTTACTGGATACTGGCCGAATCTCGCAACCTGAACCAGGCGCATGTTGTCTGCGTCACCAGCCCGGAGGAGTACCGCACCGTCGCGGAAGGGTTTCCGTTTCGCCGATTCCGTCGCCTGCTGGTGCCCTACGGCTCCGCCGGTCCGGAGGGGGACGCGTCAGCCAATCGCGCGGCATTCCTTGCCGCCTGGCCGCATCTGGTGGATCGTCGATTTCTGCTGTTTCTCGGACGCATTCACCCCAAAAAAGGCTGCGATCTGTTGATCGACGCCTTTGCTCGCTCAGCGCAGCAGGATATCCATCTGGTCATGGCTGGCCCGGACGAGATTGGCTGGACAGCCGAGTTGAAAGCGCGCGCAGCCGCGCTGGGGATTGGCGATCGCATCACCTGGACCGGCATGCTGCGCGGAGCTGAAAAATGGGGCGCGTTTTACGCCGCCAACGCTTTCATCCTGCCCTCGCATCAGGAAAACTTTGGCATCGCTGTCGCGGACGCTTTGGCTTGCGGCCTGATCCCGCTCATCAGCGACAAGGTCAACATTGCTCCTGAAGTTGACGCCGATCATGCAGGACTTGTCGAAACTGACACCGTCGAAGGCACAGCCCGACTGATCGAGCGATTTCAGGCGATGACGGCATCCGAGCGCGAGGCGATGCAAGCCGCTGCGCTTGCCTGTTACCGCAGTCGTTACTCGCTCGCCGATGCACCTCTCGTCATCTATCGCGCCCTCGGTCTGATCGATGAAACGGGGAAACCCGCAGCGCCGACTGCTGTGCCGTCCGCTGCTCAGTAAACCCGATACCCGACCGTCGTCGCTGCCGCCAGCCCATCGCCCGTAGCCTCGATCGTCAGCGTTCCGGCTGCCGGTCGCGCAGATCCCGCCACGGTCAGCCGCAGCGTTACTGTTCCGCCCGTGACAGGGTTCTCGCTCCACGCTGCCGTCACGCCTGTGGGCAGGCCACTTACAATCATCCCCACTGGCTGGCTCAGCGGTGCGGATGCTGTCACCGTTACCGGCACCTGCGCCATAGCGCCCGGCACCAGAAGCAGCGAACCCGGAGCTGACACCGCCAGCGTCGCCTGCGGATGCACATCCACCTCGATCGGCTCTACGGTGTCATAGACCTGGCCGGTTGCAGCGTCGGTGACCTCGGCCAGAGCCACGGTGCGTGTCGTGCCCAAAGTCGCAGTCGCATCTGCCGTCACCGCGCCCTGCGCCGTCAATACGCCGTTGACATACGTCCAGGCGCTCCATGTCGCCGTCACACCTGTCGGCAAACCCTCCATGCGCAGTGCGACGTCCGCCAGGTTTGTTTCCAGCGTCAGTGGTCCCACGATCCTCAGGGTCGCCGTCTCGGTTGTCTGACTGCCTGGCGTCAGGCTCAGCGGATTTTCGCTCAGAGTGAGCACCAGCGCCGTCGGCAGCATCAGATTCAGGCTCGCCGCTCCGTACGCCGTCTGACCATCCCCAAAGGCTGTGAAGGTGAGCGCGGCATTTCCTACCGGCGTAGCCGTTGCCAGCGCGCGCAGGGTCACCGTCAGATGCAAAGTCTGCGGCGCGTGCGCCTCAAACTGCGTGCTACTCCACGCTGCGGTCACGCCCGCGGGCAACCCCGCCACGCCGACGCGCACCAGACCGGAAAATCCATTCGTCGTGGTGATCGTCACCGGCACGACAAGCGGATTGCCCGCAATCAGCGTGAGCGACTGCGAAGCGGGTGCAATCGCCAGTTCAGTTACAGCGGAAACCACCGTCACGGCAATCCGCGTTGTCGCCGACAGCCCGTCGCCTGTCGCGGTCACAGTCACCGTTGTTGCCGTTACCGGCGGAGCGTTGGCCGCAGCCACCAGAGTGAGCGTTGCGGGTGTGGTGGCGTTTGTGTCAGCAGATGGTGAAAGTGTTGTCGCGCTCCACACGGCGGTGACCCCAGCAGGCAACCCGCTCGCCGCCAGCGTCACGGCCCCGTTGAATGTTCCGCCTGTGGCCACAGTCACCACGGTTCCAGCCTGAGCGCCCTGGGTTACGGACAGCACAGCGGGAGTTGCGCTCACGCCCAGGGTTGGAGTCGGCTCTACGGTCAGGCCAACTTTCACTGTTTGTTGCGAAGCGCCGCTGGTCCCTGTCACGGCAATCGTTCCGCTTCCCACCGGAGCGTTGGCTGCTGCGGTCACCGTCACCGTTGTGCTCTGCCCTGGCGCAATCGAAGCAGGTGCAAAGCTCACCGTGATTCCTTGCGGAGCCGTTGCCGTCAGCGCGATGGCGCCCGTGCTGCCCGACACCGTTGCCGCTGCAATTGTGAAGTTTGTCTGTTCGCCGTCGATCACCGTCACCGATGTCTCGGAGGGCGTCAACGTAAAGCTTTGCGCCAGTCCCTCGGCATTGAAGGCCCAGTTCTCCACCAGTACCTGTGCGTCAACCGATCCAAGCCCCGTCGCGAGGTTATACACCGTTCCGCTGGCAGCAAATCCGCTGACTCCTGGCACGCTGTTGTTGCCGGAGAGCGTCGAGTGAAAGGGCGATGTCGGGGCATTCACCATCGCATACAACTCCGGATTGGCAGAGCCTTGGCCGGAACCGTATCCAGCGCCGCTTTGCTGCTGGTTGACCAGTGCCATCAGCCCGGCAAAGGCTGGCGAGGCGACGGAGGTTCCAGAGAAGACATACCAGTTTCCGCCCACGCAGCCCAGATATCCATCATGCAAAGCTGTGCTGAGGGCTACATCCGGCACAGAACGCATTCCGTTTCCACTGGCGCCGACAATTCCTGCTTGCCACGCGGGCTGCGCATACACTGTACTGACTCCGCCGCCGGAGGCCCACAACTGCGATCCGCCATTTGCGCCGCTCTCGTTCCATACTTCTTCGGGGATGTATCCAAGCGCCGACTCACTGCCTGGTCCGTTGTAGGGATTCCAGTAGGTATAGTCGCCTTCATTGAACTCGGTTCCCCCGACACACGTTGCCCAGATCGGTGTGCACATTCCATTCACGGCACGGCCTGTTCCTGAAGAATCGCTGCCAGCGTTGCATCCGGCTGCGCCGGCATCGCCCGCGGCCACAAAGACGCTGATTCCTTCACTCGCAGCCTGTGTCCACAGGTCG
>JAJZHE010000086.1 GCA_021804655.1 Acidobacteriota bacterium | reverse complement strand
CATCGCAGATGCGGTGCCAGTGGCACAGAAGCATGGCGCTACGATTGTTGGCATCTATGAACTGACCAGTTACCTGACCACAAAGGGTGCGGAAAAGACGATTGGCATGAACCTGGGCGGAACAGTATCACTGCCCGGCGTCGATGTGACGATGGTGGAGGCGAAACACACGTCGAGCATGCAGGAAGGCAATCAGATCGTCTATCTGGGGATTGCGGCTGGGCTTGTGCTGACGATTCAGGATGGTCCAGTGCTCTATCACGCGGGCGATACCAGCGTCTTCAGCGATATGAAGCTGATTCGCGAACTTTACGCGCCGGAGGTGGTGATGCTTCCTATCGGTGGCCACTTTACGATGGGGCCAAAGGAGGCAGCGCTTGCGGCAGAGTATCTCGCGCCCCAAGTGATTTTACCGATTCACTGGGGCACGTTTCCGCCGCTCAAGGGAACTCCAGAGCAGCTTGCCGCGCTGTTGCCCGATGGAAACATCGTCGCTCGCGTGAAGCCGGGGCAGGCGATATAGGAAATGAAAGCGGGGAAGCAATGGAGTCTTGCTTCCCCGCCGTTTTTGTTACTTGGATGTGCTTTTTTTCTGCCGTTCCCAGCGTTTCTTGACCGCCTCGGCAATGCGTTTTCGGCCTTCGGGAGAGATATTCCTCTTCCGTTTTCCAGCGGATGCGGATGCAGCCGGAGCGGCTGCGGCTGCTGGGCGTCCAATACGCTTCTTGAGGGTCACGCCTCCGGTCAAAAGAGCCTTTGCCTGTTCAAGGCGGGCAATCTCCTGATCAATCTCTGCCACTATCTTTGCTAAATTCATCTTTCCTCTGCATTCTGCGATCAACTTCTTCGCCTGAATAGATGAAGTCAGCGAAGATACTTTGACCCTAAGTGGAATTTTATACTTCTAGGATAAATCATATCTGAAATTCAATCAATAAATCCAGAGCGCTTGCGAGAGAAAGAAATGATTGTCTTCTGGAACTCCCAACATGCTGAGAGCGTGTTTATATCTACCTCGGTGGCTTCGTCGCGGCTCGTCAGCCCCGCTTGGATCGCGGGTCTGATACGGGCCGCTTCAGGCTTTCGTTGATGGATGAATACGCTCTGAGTGGTGGACTTGGATGGTATCGAAGTAAGAGTCGCCTGTTAACTCTTTTCCGATTCGCCCGTTGCAGGAGCTGGCGTAATTGCCAACTCGGGTTTGGTCATACGCACGGCCGGGGAGTGTTCGCGTGATTTGAAGTTTTGAATGTCGCGTATCACCTCTTGGCTGTCTCTGGCATATTGGCTGGCCAACCGCGTGAGAGCGTAAGTAATGATTTCGCTGTGATGCAAGTCGTGCATCGTAGGATCGCGCCGCAGATTGAGCCAGAGTCGATGCACAAGGTGGACATCATCGGGCAGCAGATTGGGTGCATGCGGGCCGAGATGGAAGACGCGCGCATCGCCGTTGGCGCTGATCACATAGAACGTCATCTGACTTTTTGGTTCCGGTAAAGCTTCCCAAGCCTGGCCAATGTAGTAGGCCTGCTGCTCGGGCGACATCTTGGTGGAGAGGCCGGAGACGACAGCATCCACCTCCAGAGCGTGCGCGGTTTGCACCAGCGCCGCAAAGATGTCTCCTGCGGGCACGACGACCAACGAGACCGTTTTGCCGAAGCTTTCCGCGACAGAGATTGCTTTGGTGAAGACCATCTGCTCATGTTCGGAAAAGATGGTGTCTTCCGGTCCCAGATACTCAGGTCCACCTGCGCCCATAATGCGCGCGGTCAGCACGACGATATCCTGCTCCTCGGTGCTGGTGTGGGAGAGCGCCCACTTCAACGCAAAGGGATTGGCCGCGTCGCGCATGGTCACCATGACGCCACCGGGCCGAATACCGAGCGATTCACGGCTGATGCGCTCTTCCCGGTCAAGCTGAAAGTGCTCCTTCATCTGTTCCGCGGCGGCAGCGTGGCGGCGATGATTTTGTTTTTCAGCGATGGAAAAGATGATGAAGAGAATGAGTGAGAAGATAATGCCGCTGATGGTGGCTACGCGCTTCGTCGCCAGGTTGACGATTGCAATCGAGATCAGCACCATCGTGACCGAAGCCAGGCCTAGCGGTATTTCCAATGATCCGATGCGTAGATTGCCGGGTACCTTCCAATCGCGCTGTCCTTTAAACTTCCATCGCAGCACCAGCATTGCGATGCCCATGAAGGCGAACGACCAGATGACGCCGAATGCGTACGCCTCGCCCAGCATATCTACATCACCATGCGTAATGATGATGGTGAATATCTGGAGAATGAAGACCATGTTGATGATGCGATAGCTGGTGCCGAATTTCTTGTGCGGTTGCCGGAACCAGTCCGTGAGCACGCCGTCCTCCGCCATGCGCATCAGCACGCCGGTCGAGCCGACGAAGGATGTATTGATTGCGCCTGAGAGGATCAAAAAACCGACAATGACAACAAAGATGCGCAGTGCGATCTTGAGCGTCGTCGGTCCCGTCATATACATTGCCAGTCCGGCGATGAGGTTGTTCTGGTAGATCGAGACTCGGACTGCATCGGGGATCAGCATGGAAGCCAGAAATGTTGCTCCGCCGGTGAAAACCAGGCTATAGACCGCGATTACAAGCGCGGCACGCTTCAGGTTTTTCAACTTTGGATATTCGATTTCACGATTGACCTGCGCCAGAGACTCTTCGCCGCTCATCGCCAGGACGGAATGCCCGAAAGCCATGAGGATTCCAAACAGGCCAAAGAGATGGACAAATTTTGTTCCTTTGAAGAAGCCCAGTGCGTAGTCACTGAACTGCATGTTCGAGGTCGATGGAAATGGTGGCAGCTTGGCATGCTGAACGATGGCGGAATAGATGCCCCAGGCAAGGATGACAACGACCATGACGGTCGTGATCTTCATAACTTTGAGAGCCTTGTCGCTCGATTCCTCAATGCCCTTGATGTTTTCCCACCAGTAATAGACGGTCACAATTGCGGCGAAGAATGCGGAAGTCTCATTGATGGGAAAGTGAAAATTCGCCTGACCGTTTGCGCTCATCATGGCGGATGGCAGCCAGCCATGGACCGCAAAGACGCCGATCAGTTCATTCATCAGGCCAACGATATATTGTCCGGCGGAGACGCCAGAGATGGGGCCTGTAAGGATGTAGTCGAACATGAGCGCCGAGACGCTGAGCTTGGCAAAGGTTCCGCCAAGTGCTTCCTTCACAATGCGGTAGACGCCGCCGCGCGTGAACATCGTGCAGCTTTCCACATAGACCGAGCGCACGGCAAAGGAGAAGAGCATGATGCCCAGGATGAACCAGGGAGCCGAGCGTCCGATGGCCCCTTCCGCGATTCCGCCCGCATAGAAAGCAGAAGATGCCAGATCGTTGAGAACGATGGCTGCGGCTCGCCAGAAAGAGATGAAGGTGAGCATGACCGAGGAAGCGACGACAAGTCGAACTCGATCCGAAACGGGGGCGTGAGTGGTTTTTGAAGTTCCCATAAAGAGGCTGATTGCAGCCAGACCGCCAAACTTGTTGTTGCGATTTATGCTGCTTTTTCGTTGCGTTGCAGGCTGGAAACTGCACGTCCAGCGCTGAGTGTAGAGCGAATGGATGCTGCCGTCAATCACAAAGAAAGCGTGTCCGATATCGGATCACATCGACGTTGCTGTGTGGATGTTAAGAGGTAGCCGGTGTTGCTGGTGGAACGGATGTGACCGTAGGCTGCCCCGAAGGTGGCTCATCTTTTGCGAAAAGTTCCATGGTGTCTTCTACAAAACTGTAGATGACAACGATGGAGGAACCTGCCAGTCCGAGGAAGAAGATGGCATCAAGTACATGCATGAGGGCTAGAACGAATTGCATGCATCCATTCTAGCGCCGCAGCGTAAAAAAGCGATCATTCTTTCCGGGTTTCCGCTGCGGAAATTCAAATTGGGTGTCGAAAGCTCTGCTAGACTCATGCCCATGCGTGGAATGATTGTGCGGATGTTGACTGGTGCGCTGGGCACTGCAATTCTGTTGAATCTGCCGTTTCCCATAGCGGGTCCAGTTCCATTCTGGCGCGCGTCTTTTGCATGGGTTGCCCTCGTCCCGCTGCTGCTGTGTCTGGAGTGGTTGATTCGCTCGGCGGACCGTGCGCGCCGCTGGCCGTTTTGGGCTTTTGGCGCGGGATGGCTGTGCGGTGCGGTCTGGTTTGGGTGGAACTGCTCCTGGGTTTACCAGACGATGCATCTCTATGGCGGCATGGGAGTGGGGCTGGCGGCATTTTCCCTGGTGCTTTTCAGCCTTTTTCTCGGCTTCTGGTTCGGGGTGTTTGCACTGGCGTTTGGGCTGGCGGGCAGGGCGCTGCAAAGGCGTGGCTTCGCTTCGTCGGCGGTCTTTGGCGTGGCGCCGATTCTGTGGCTTGGCATGGAGTTTGCCATTGCGCGTGTCCCCAGCTTTCCCTGGGATGAACTTGGCTACACGCAGGTGGACAACGGCTTGCTGACGCGGCTGGCGCCGTGGACCGGCGTGATGGGCATCAGTCTGCTGCTGGCGGCGGCGAATGCGTTGCTGGCCGCTGGATGCGCTGCATCCAGCCGTCGGCAGCGAAAGATATACATCGGCACATGGGTGGGATTGGTTGTGGTGGGAATGAGTGGTTTTCTGGTTCGTCCTTCCGCGCCCGCGCCTGTGGCAACTGCGATGCTGGTGCAGCCCAATCTGAATGTGGTGACCGATGACGTGTGGGTGGGCGCGCAATGGGAGCAGCACCTGGCGCAGTTTGCTCAGCTTGCGCAGGCGGTTTGCAATCAGCCATATTACGCCGGTTTGTCGCAGAACAGCGCGCTGCAGCAAACGCAGTGCGGCGGCGCGGAAGCGCAGCTTGACCTGATCGCATGGCCGGAGTCGCCGGCGCCGTTTCGAGAGCGAGATCCGCGTTTTCGCCAGGCCATGGCAGAGATTGCTCAACACGAGCACACGCCGATGATGATTGGCGATGCGGGGATGGACATGTCGCCGGGCGCCAATGGCGCGTTAGCCTACCGCATCTATAACTCGGCGTCGGTGATTGCGGCCAACGGCGCGTTTGTGGGGCGGTATGACAAGATGCATCTGGTGCCTTTTGGCGAGTATGTGCCGGCGCGTCAGTTGCTCTTCTTTGCACATCAAATCACACAGCAGCTCACCGATCTCGATCGCGGCACGGAGCGAAGCGTCTTTCGACTGGTCAGCCCCAATGGATCAGCGCATCGTTACGGAATATTTCTCTGCTATGAGTCGATCTTTGGCGATGAGGTGCGTCAGTTTGTCGAACTCGGCGCGGAGGCGTTGGTCAACCTGAGCGACGATGGCTGGTATGGCGACACAAGCGCGCCCTGGCAACATCTGGCCATGACGCGGATGCGGGCGATTGAAAACGACCGCTGGTTGTTGCTGGATACAAACAATGGAGTCACGTCGGTCATTGACCCGAACGGGGTTGTGCGGCAGAGCATTGCGCGCAATCGCGTCGGTGTGCTTCCGGCGCGTTTCGGATATGAAAACCAACTGACGTGGTACACGGTACACGGCGACCTGCTGGGGGTTGCGTGTGCCATACTGAGTGTGCTGCTGCTGCTGTGGTCAACGCGTGTGCTGGTGGGCGCAGTCAGTCGGCGGCAACGCTGAACTGCGGGCGATCCTCATGCCAGCGGTTGGCGCATCCAATCTAAAGTCAGGTCAAAGAGCGAGAGATGCCGTCACTGAACGATCTTGAGTTTGCTTACGCGCCGATCCGAGATGCTGTGCGCGACCTGCGGGAGTATCTTTGACCCCGCGCGGCTGGAACGTGAACTAAAAGCCATTGAAGCAAAGCTGGAAGACCCGGCGCTGTGGTCGAATCCCGCAGCCAGTCAGCCCATGATGCGCGACCGCAAGAGGCTGGAGACGCTGCTGGCGGAAGATGCCGGTCTGGTGAGACGCGTGGGCGATATCGAGGCCTATTTCGAGCTTGCGCGTGAGGGTGCGGAGGAGGTTTTGCCGGACCTTGAGCGCGAGATGAGCACGCTGCGCGAAAGCTGTGAGCAACTGGAAGCGCGGACGATGCTGGCGGGCGAAACCGATCCGCTGAACGCGATTGTGACCGTGCATCCGGGCGCGGGTGGAACGGAGAGCCAGGACTGGGCGGAGATGTTGATGCGGATGTACCTGCGCTGGGCCGAGCAGCAGGGCTTCAAGACGGAGATCAACGACCTGCAGGATGGCGATGAAGCAGGGATCAAGTCCGCCACATTCACCATTCAGGGTGAATACGTCTTTGGGCAGCTTGCCGGCGAGTCGGGCGTACATCGTCTGGTGCGCATCTCGCCGTTCGACTCCGCCAAGCGCAGACATACTTCTTTTGCGAGTGTCTATGTTTCACCTGAGATTGACGACTCCATCGAGGTGAATATCCGCAGCGAAGATCTGCGCGTGGATACATATCGCTCCGGCGGCAAGGGCGGCCAGCATGTGAATACGACGGACTCAGCCGTGCGCATGACGCACCTGCCAACAGGGATTGTGGTCACCTGCCAGAACGAGCGGTCACAGATCAAAAATCGCGAAAAGGCAATGAAGATGCTGCGTTCGCGGTTGTACGAGTACGAGCTGGAGAAAAAGCGCGCCGTCACCAAACAGGTGGAAGACGCGAAGCTGGAGATCAATTTTGGCTCGCAGATCCGCTCATACGTGTTGCAGCCGTACCGGGTGGCCAAAGACCATCGGACCAAGGTGGAGGTGGGCGACGTGGACAAGGTTCTGGATGGTTATCTTGAACCATTTCTGCGCGGCTTCCTTTTGATGAAGCGGCGCGGAACAGCGGCTGAGGCCGACGACGATATGGAGTTATGAGCGATGACCATGATGACAGAAAAAATCGATCGCATGCTGCGACAGTCGAAGGTGATTGCCGTGGTGGGCATGAGTAATAAACCGGAGCGCGCCAGCTACAACATTGCCGCGTATCTGGCGCGCAACGGCTATCGCGTGCTGCCGGTCAATCCGGTGCTGAGCCGCGTGCCGGTGGGCGACAGCGAAGTGGATTGCTATCCGACGCTGGAAGCCGCGAACGCGGTGGCCGCGATTGATCTGGTGGATGTCTTTCGTGCTTCCGATGCCGTGCCGGAGATTGTGGACGAAGCAATCCGTCTGCGGATACCATTCTTGTGGCTCCAGGATGGTGTGATGCACGACGAGGCAATTGCACGGGCTGAAGCCGCTGGCATTCAGTGCGTGCAAAACGACTGCATCTTTCGGCAGCATGCAGCGCGGGCGGTGTAGCGCTTTGTCCATGAGTGTAAGCGGGAGAGTGAGGAGAGTATGAGCAAACGGTGGAATGCACGGGCTGGATTCTTTCTGGCAATGATTGTCATCCTTGCTGCTCACTTCGCGCTTGCGGAGACGGTTGGAACCGACGGACTGCATCTGCGCGCGGAGCTGATCGCACCCTCCACGCTGGTGCGTGGCCAGGCAGCGCAGGCGGGATTGCACTTCAAGCTGGAGCCTGGCTGGCACGTGTATTGGCAGAACGCGGGCGACGCCGGCGAGCCGCCGCGCATGAGCTGGAAGATGCCGCAGGGCGTTGCCGCCGATGCCCTGGAATTTCCTCCGCCGACACGGCTGCCACTCGGGCCGCTGATGGATTTTGGCTACGAGCGCGAGGTGGTTTTTCCATTTGCCGTGCATGTGACGTCGGAGGCAAAGACGGGCAGTGCAACACTGGCAGCACACGTGAACTGGCTGGTTTGCCGCGAGGTCTGCCTGCCCGGACATGCGGACCTGCAACTGAACGAAACCATCGCGGCAGCGGGATCAGCCTCGGGATTGAGCGCGGAAGAAAATGCGCTGCTGACCAGTGCGGTGGACAGCCTGCCGAAAGCGGCTCCGGCAAGTGTGCAGACAAAGTTCCAGGCCACGCCGACAGGCTTTCGGCTGGCGATTCTGACGGGCAGCCGTGAAAGCTCCGCCGTGTTTTTCCCGGAGCAGAAGGGCGTGATTGAAAACGCCGCGGCGCAGCAGGCCAATGCGGTTGCGGACGGTGTTGTGCTGACGCTGAAAAAGGATTCCACGCTGACGGCCAATCCTGCAACGCTGGATGGGCTGGTCGAGTTATCCGGCGGGCGAAGCTATCGGATCACAGCGGCTTCCGGTGTCGTTGCCGAGGTTGCATCCCGGAAGTCAGCGGGCTTTGGAATGCTGGCGCAGCAGACTGGGTTGGCTTTTCTGGGCGGCATGATTCTGAACCTGATGCCATGCGTCTTTCCCGTCCTGTTTTTGAAGGGGCTGGCGCTGGTCAACAGTGCCGGCGAAGAGCGCGTGCAGATTCGCCGTCACGGCATGGTTTACACGCTGGGCATTCTGGTCTCGTTCTGGATTCTGGTGGCGATGCTGCTGGGCTTGCGCGCGGCAGGGGCCACGCTGGGGTGGGGATTCCAGTTTCAATCGCCCATCTTTGTCGCGCTGATGGCTGCGCTCCTGTTCTTCCTGGGTCTTTCGCTGGCCGGCCAGTTTGAGATTGGACTCTCGCTGACCAGTGCCGGTGGCTCGCTGGCGCAGAAGCAGGGTTACTCCGGCAGCTTCTTTACCGGCGTGCTGGCTGTCATTGTCGCCACGCCGTGCACAGCCCCGCTGATGGGCGCGGCTATCGGCTTTGCGCTGGCGCAAAGCGCCGCGGCCAGCTTCGCCATCTTCTCCGCACTGGGACTGGGCCTGGCCGCGCCCTATCTGCTGCTGACTCTCCAGCCCGCATGGACCGGTCTGCTGCCAAGGCCGGGCGCGTGGATGGACGTGCTGAAGCAGGCGACGGCTGTGCCCATCTTTGCCACCGTGATCTGGCTGGTGTGGGTGATGGCGCAGACGCGCGGCGCAACCGGAGTGGCCGTGCTGTTGGCTACATTACTGCTGCTGGCCATTGCCGGATGGGTGCTTGGTCGCTGGCCCGCACGACGCATCCCTTCGCTTGTCGCCATGGTTATCCTGCTGCTGGCCATTGGCTTCTGTGCCTATGGCGTGAACACGCTGACTGCGCCCATCACCGCCAGCAGCGCTGCAACTTCGGCTACGGAATCCGGCTGGCAGCCATGGTCTCAATCGGCCGTCGATCGCGCCCGCGCCGCGGGCCAGCCGGTCTTCGTCGATTTCACTGCAAGCTGGTGCCTGAGCTGCCAGGTGAACGAGCGCGTCGCGCTGCGCACCGCGGGAGTGCAAAAGGCATTTGCGGAGAAGCATGTGGTGCTGCTGAAGGCGGACTGGACGACGCATGACGACGGCATCACCCACGCGCTGGCCGCGCTGGGGCGCAGCGGCGTCCCCACCTATGTGCTCTACTCGCCGACAGCAGGCAGCGCGGGAACGGTGTTGCCGGAGGTGCTGACGCCTGGCATTGTTCTGGATGCGCTCAAGGCGTTGCCTTCGCGATAGAGTTTCTGTGGCTTTATTCCGGCTGGCGATTTTTCTCACGCCACTGGCGTAGATCCTCCAGTCGCTGAGCGAGTTGTTTCTCGCGGCCCTCCTGCGTTGGCTGGTAGTAGCGGCGATCGGCAAGCGACGGCGGCAGGCAATCCATTGCTGCGACCTTGTCTGGCTCGTTGTGGGCGTAGCGGTAGCCTTTGCCGTAGTCCAGCTCCTTCATCAGCTTTGTGGGGGCGTTGCGCAGGTGCAGCGGCACCGGCTCCTGGCGCGTGGCTTCGATGTCGGCGCGCGCCGCTCCGTAAGCACTATAGACAGCGTTGGACTTGGGTGCGAGCGCCAGATAGACGACGGCTTCAGCGAGCGCGAGGTCGCCCTCCGGCGAGCCGAGGAACTCCATCGCCTGGCGAGCGCTGAGGGTCAGATTCAGTGCCTCTGGCGCAGCGAGGCCGATGTCTTCGACGGCCATGCGGACGATGCGTCGCGCAAGATACATCGGGTCTTCGCCGGCGGCGAACATGCGCCCCAGCCAATAGAGCGCGGCGTCGGGGTCGCTGTTGCGCACGCTTTTGTGCAGCGCTGAGATCAGGTTGTAGTGCTCTTCGCCGTTCTTGTCGTAACGCAGCACGCGTTGTTGCAGCGCTTCCCTGGCGGTCTCGCGATCGATGAGAGGATGACCGGCGGAAACAGCCAGTTGCGCGGCAATCTCCAGCGCGTTGTAGGCAGCGCGGCAGTCGCCGCTGGAAAACCCGGCGATGAGAGCAAGTACATCGTCGTCCGCCGTCAGTCCGAGCGAGCCGAGACCACGCTCGGTATCGGCAAGCGCGCGACGCAGCAGCGTGAGTTGTTCATCCTCGGAGAGCGACTCCAGAACATAGACGCGACAGCGCGAAAGCAGCGCGGAGATGATCTCAAAGGATGGATTCTCGGTGGTCGCGCCGATCAGGCGGATTGCTCCGCGCTCGACCCACGGCAGAAAGGCATCCTGCTGCGCTTTGTTGAAGCGGTGAATCTCGTCGATGAAGAGAATCGTGCGCGAGCCGAGCCGAGCGGCATCTTCGGCGCGCGCCATCACTTCCTTGATCTCCTTCATGCCGCTGAGCACGGCGGAGTACTCCAGAAAACTGGCCTGCGTGGTGTGGGCGACAATGCGCGCAAGGCTCGTCTTGCCGACGCCCGGTGGTCCCCAGAAGATCATCGAAGTCATGTCGTCGCGTTCGATCTGGACGCGCAGCGGTTTGCCAGGAGCAAGCAGATGCTGCTGGCCGGCGTACTCTTCGAGCGTGCGCGGACGCATGCGCTCGGCCAGCGGCGCAGTGCGGCTCTGCTGCGCGGTGGCTCTGCGTTCCGAGCCGTGTTCCGAGCTGGAGTCGAAGAGGCTCATGGCAGGGTTTTCCCACGCTGGCGCGCGGCTTCATAAAGCAAAATGCTGGCCGCGACGGCGGCGTTCAGGCTCTCCACCGGACCGGGGCAGGGAATGGTGACGGCATGGTCGCAGCGCGCCGCAATCTCCGGCGGCACACCCGCGCCTTCCGAGCCGATGACGATGGCCAGTGGGCCGGAGAAAAACTGAGCGTTCAAGAGCGGGGTTGCATGGTGAGCAAGCGCTGCGGCGGCAGGAATCGACGCCGCAGCGAGCTGCTGAAAGCAAGACTCGATACTCGCCGCACGCGTTGGCAGGCGAAAGACGCTGCCCGCCGAGGCGCGCATCGATTTTGGATTCCACGCGCTGACGGTGCCCGGCAGCAGAACCGCACCCGACGCGCCGAATGCCTCTGCCGAGCGCAGAATCGTGCCAAGGTTTCCGGGATCCTGTACGCCGGCCAGCACGACAATCAGCGGCGAAGCGATGCGCAAAAGGTCAGGCCACTTCCACGCAGGCGGCGCGACGAGCGCGGCGATGGGCTGCGGCGATTCGGTGGTGACAGAGGCGGCGAGCAGCGGCGCGGGCAAAGCTAGAATCTCGATCGAGGTCGGAAGGCGGAGCGTCTCCAACAGCGTCTCGCATCCCTGCGCAATGAAGATGGTATGAATCGACACTCCACTGGCCAGCGCTTCTTCCACCAGATGGAAACCTTCCAGCGCAATCAGGCCGTCGTTGTGAGCCGATGGCTTGAGCAGCGCGGCGCGCAACTGCTTCAGGCGTGGATTGTGTTTGCTGGCGATGGTGCGGATGGCTGACATGGATGCAAAGCGAGAAGGTGCCTGGGTTGATTGTAGTCTGGCAGGATGGCTCGCGGTGGTCGCCGGATGAGTGTCGCTGCAGAAATCAAACGAGAGTAAAAACGAGTCGATTTTAACCGCGGAAGAGTTTGCTGAAAAACCCGGCGGATTTGCCGGATGCACTGGGCGACGAACTCTTGATTTTTGCGGCAAAGTTGATCGGTTCGCCGGAGTGCAGGCCGAGGGGTTCTGGCTGCCGGGGGAGTTTCGCGCCGGCGATGGCGGCGTGCGGATTCTGGGTGCATAGTCGCTCGGCGGCTTCAGTTCCGACGC
>JAJZHE010000234.1 GCA_021804655.1 Acidobacteriota bacterium | reverse complement strand
GGAGGCGGCTTTTTGCTCATCCCAGCAGGTAACACGCCGGATTGCTCTCTGATTTCTGTGGGCAGTACAATCAGGGCAATTGCGAGAGTTCGGCCTATGGACCGGCTATCGTACCCGGCGGTTGATCCGCCCCGGAACCAACTGCTGCTGTTCTGGCTCTTCGATTCTTCCCCGTCCCGGATGCTGGTTGCATCGGGATATTCGGCGAACCAGCCAGCCATCTCCAATCAGCTCACGTGAGGGAACCATGAAGAACAAGGCACGCTACCCCGGAATTCGCATCACTGCCAACGGCAATCAGCTCATCGCCTATCATACCGAGGCGCGCATTGCCGACGCGGGCGTCTTTTATCCCATCACGCCGTCCACCGAGGGTGGCGAGCTGTTCCAGCAATCCTTTGCCGAGGGCAACCTCACCGTCTTTGGCCACAGCACCATCGCCATTGAAACCGAAGGCGAACACGCGGCGCAGGGCGGCGCCATCGCTCACTCCGTCTGCGGCAAACGCGTCGTCAACTTTACCTCCGGCCAAGGCGTCGTCTATGGCGTCGAGCAGTACTACCACGCGCCCGGCAAGTGCTCGACGATGGTGCTCGAAGTGGGCGCGCGCGCGCTCACCAAGCACGCGCTCAACGTCCACTGCGGCCACGACGACATCTATGGCGCGCTCGACACGGGCTGGATCATGCTCTTTGGCAAGGATGCGCAGCAGACCGCGGACCAGTCGCTGATCCTGCGCCGTGTGACCGAACTCAGCCTGACGCCGGGCATGAACATCCAGGACGGCTTCCTCACCTCGCACCTGGAACGCACCTTTTACAAGCACGAGTCGGAGCTGATTCGCGAATATCTTGGCGCTCCCGACGACATCATCGAGACACCCACCGAAGCCCAGCGTGTGCTCTTCGGACCCACGCGTCGGCGCGTTCCGTCCATGATCGACCTGACCAATCCGCTGCTGCTTGGCCCGGTGCAGAACCAGGAACACTACATGCAGGGCGTCGTCGCCCGGCGCAACAACTTCATCGAGCCGATTCTGGAGATGCTGGAGGCCGCGTACAAGGACTTTGGCGAACTGACCGGACGCCACTACGGACTCATCTCCGAATACAAGACCGAGGACGCGGAAACCGTCTTTGTCTCTCTCGGTTCGGCTGCGGAAAATATCGAAGCCGCCGTCGATTATCTGCGGGAAAAGCATGGCTCGAAGGTCGGCTCCATCCACGTCAACGTCATCCGCCCGTTCCCCGAAGAAGCAATCGTCAAGGCGCTCAAAGGCCGGAAGAACGTGATCATTCTGGAGCGCACCGACGAAGGAATGGCTGGCGACAATCCGCTCGGTCGCGACATTCGCACGGCGCTCAGCAAGGCCCACGTTACCTCGGCGGAGATGCCGCGCATCCTGAACGGAACCTATGGACTTGGCTCGCGCGACTTCCGCCCCGAACACATCCTTGGCGCTTACGAATATGCGCAGGGCCAGATCGCTCGCAAGGACGGCAAGACCATCGCCGAAGATGCCAGTTTCATCGTGCTTGGCATCGACCACCCGTATTCGGTTGTCTCAGCGGAAAAACCATCCCTGTTGCCGGAGGGCGCAGTTGCAGTTCGCTTCCACTCCATCGGCGGCTGGGGAGCGATCACTACGGGCAAGAATCTCGGCGCCATCATCGGCGACTTGAACGATCTGCTCTTTGACCGCGACCATGTTGTGGACGAGTTCGGCAGTCCGAAGGAGATCATTCACGTCAGCGCCAATCCCAAATACGGTTCGGAGAAAAAAGGCGCGCCCACCAGCTACTTCATGGTTGCCGCCAAGGATCGTATTCGCGTCAACTGCGACCTGCGCCATGTGAACGTCGTTCTCTGCTGCGACCCGAAGGCATTCACGCACTGCAATCCGCTGGACGGCATGGCCGAGGGCGGTTCGCTGGTGTGGGAGTCGGAAGAGACCGGCGAACAGGCATGGGAGCGGCTGCCTATCTGGGCGCGCCAGCAGATCATTGACCAGAAGATTCGCGTCTTCACGCTACCCGGCTTCAAGATTGCGCGCGAGGCCACGGATCGCGGCGATCTTCAGCTTCGCATGCAGGGCAACGCATTTCTGGGCGCGTTCTTCGCCGTCTCGCCGTTGCTGGACGAGTTCAAGATCACACAGGACAAGTACCGCGAGGTTGTCCACAAGCAGTACGTCAAGAAGTTCGGCAAGCTGGGCGAGGCCGTCGTCCAATCCAACATGGAAGTGATGACCAAAGGCTTCGAACTGGTGACCGAGATCAATATCGGCGCGATGACTGCGCCGGATCGTTCGAGCCTGCGCGGACAGGCGCTGTTGCCCGTTCTGGTCGAGTCCGAAGTGGGCGGATCCAGCTCGTCCGGATCTTGCTCGACCGGCGGCTGCCGCTCCCATGCGCTGCCCACCGGACAGGCCGAGCGCGCGCCGATCAACACGCTGGCGACCTTCGACAGCGAATTCCGCTCTCACTATGGCTACGATCAGCCGGCGACGCCGCTGGCTGCGCTGGGGATGATCGCCGCGGCCACAGGCGATACCGCGTCGAAATACGTTGCCCGCCGCGAGACGCCGCTCTACATTCCGGAGAACTGCACGCAGTGCATGGAGTGCATCGCGGCCTGTCCGGATACGGCGCTGCCCAATACTTCGCAGGAGCTGTCCACCATCCTGCGCACGGCCATCTCCCGCTACGTCACCAGCTTCGATGACCGCGCAAAGATGCTCTCCGTCATTCCGCAGCTTGACGCCAAGGCGCGTGTGGCGATGAACGAGGTTGTGAGCAAAAAGCTCTCCACTCCGCTGCCGGAGATTCTGGTGCGCGTGACCAATGAAGTTGCCGACGAAGTCGGTGGCTTCAGCGAGAAGGCTCGCTCCGAGTTTGCCGCGATCATCTCCAAAGTTCCTCTGGCATACA
>JAJZHE010000085.1 GCA_021804655.1 Acidobacteriota bacterium | reverse complement strand
GACGAGCGCTTGCTGGACGCATGCCGCGCGCAGCAATTGAATCCGCTGATGACGCTGGGTTCTGCTGCATGGGACAGGCTTCGCCGCTGCATGACGGAGTTGCTGGCCGAGCCGATAAATGAAGCTGCAGAGGCAAAGGCGCGAGATGTAGAAGCACTGCTGGTGAAGCAGCGCGCTGCCGTCTTCACGATGCCGGCAGCGATTGGCGACTATACGGATTTTTATGCTTCGGCGCATCATGCGCGGCGCGTGGGCAGCTTGTTCCGACCGGAGAATCCGCTGCTGCCGAATTACAAATGGGTTCCGATTGGCTACCATGGGCGGGCTTCGTCGATTGTGCTGAGCGGCACGGCGGTGCGCAGGCCGCGCGGACAGCGCCGAGGCGAGGACGGAAGGCCCATCTTTGTTGCGACGACTGCGCTCGATTATGAAGCGGAGATTGGTTTCCTTGTCGGCCCGGGCAATGCGCAGGGCACAACGATTCCGATCGCCGAGGCGGAGCGACATATCTTTGGCTTGTGCGTGGTGAACGACTGGTCGGCGCGCGACATGCAAAGCTGGGAGTATCAACCACTGGGGCCTTTTCTGGCGAAGAGCTTTGCCACTTCGATCTCACCGTGGATCGTGCCGCTGGAGGCGCTTGCTCCGTATCGTGTTCCCGGTCCGGAGCGAGACGACAGCGATCCGCAAACCCTGGACTACCTGCAATCGACGACCACTGCGATGGACGGCATCGACGTGAGCATCACGGTGGCGCTGAGTTCAGAGCGGATGCGCGCGGCGGGCATGGAAGCGATGACTGTGAGTCGGGGCAATCTGCGCTCACTCTTCTGGACGCTGCGACAGATGGTCACACATCATGCCAGCAACGGATGCAATCTGCGCTCGGGCGACCTGATGGCGACAGGAACGATCTCTGGCGCAGCAGCGGGCAGTGAAGGCTGCCTGCTGGAGATGCGTGCAACGCGGGGAGCGCTCAAGTTGCCCACCGGCGAGCAGCGTGAGTTTCTGGAAGATGGCGATGCAGTGACGATCAGCGCGAGCGCAGAACGGGAAGGACTGCCGCGCGTCGAGATGGGAAGCTGCACGGGAGTGGTGCAGGCGGCGCAGTGAGGCGACGCTTCCTGCTTGATCAGCGATCGATGCCGAGTTGCTGCCAGATGCTGTCGATGCGGGCGCGCGTGGCCGAGTCCATGGACAGCATCTCCGGCCAGGGACGCGTGAAGCCTTCCCCGGCCCATTTGCGCGTGGCGTCGATGCCCATCTTGGAGCCGTAGTTGGGCAGGCGTGAGGCGTGATCGAGCGAGTCGATGGGGCCGAGCGTGAACTGGATGTCGCGCTCCGGATCGATGTTGTTGGTCGTGCGCAGGACCACTTCGCCGAGATCCTGCACATCGCAGTCCTCATCGACGACGACGATGCACTTGGTGAACATGGCCTGGCCCAGCGACCAGATGGCGTGCATGACTTTGCGCGCCTGGCCGGGATAACTTTTGCGGATGGAGACGATCATGAGATTGTGAAAGACGCCCTCGGGTGGCAGGCAGACATCCACAATCTCCGGAATGGTCATGCGCATCATCGGCAGAAAGATGCGTTCGACGGCTTTGCCCATCCAGGCGTCTTCCATCGGCGGTTTGCCGACGATGGTGGCTGCGTAGATGGGGTCTTTGCGGTGTGTGATGCAGGTGAGATGGAAGACCGGATACTCGTCCTGCATGGTGTAAAAACCGGTGTGGTCGCCGAAGGGGCCTTCGGTGCGCAACTCGCCGAGTTCGACGTAGCCTTCGAGGATGATCTCGGCCTGCGCGGGCACTTGCAGATCGACGGTTTCGCACTGCACCAGTTCAACGGGCTTGCCGCGCAGGAAGCCGGCGATGAGGAACTCCTCGACCTCTGGCGGCGCGGGGACGATGGCGGCAAAGGTCATCGCCGGATCGGTGCCGATGGCGACGGCGACCTCCATGCGCGAGCCTTTGAGTTGGCCGAAGCTGACCTGTGGAAGTCCACCCTGCGGCGCTGCCGGCGCCGCATATGCTCCGCCCATGGTCTGGGCCATGGCGGCGACGCGCGCAGCTTTCGGGTCCGTGGCGGAGGCGGCTGCGGCGGCAGAGCGCAGGGCTTCGCGATAGTGCTCGGCGGCGACCTTTTGCCGCTGCCAGTGCATGCCGGTGCTCTGACCGTCGTAGACCTGCATGCGATACATGCCAATGTTGCGGCGACCGGTTTTGGGGTCGCGCGTGTGGACACAGGGCAGTGTGATGAACGGTCCACCGTCGTGGGGCCAGCAGGTGAGGACGGGGAAATCCAGCAGGTTGAAGTCCTTGCGCAGGATGACTTCCTTGCATGCGGCTTCACGCGCGGAGACGATTTTTGGAAAGGCGCTGGTGAGAGCGCCAAGCTGCGGCAGCATCTTCAGCTTGTCCATCATGCCGGTGGGAGCCTTGAGGTGAAGCAGGGCTTCGATGCGCTCGGCGATCTCATCCAGGCGATCCACCTCCAGCGACATGGCCATGCGTCGCTCGGAGCCGAACTGATTGATGAAGACGCGATGGCCCGGATGGCCGAGGATGTTTTCAAAGAGCAGCGCGGGACCGCCGGGCGGCCAGCCTTTGGCTGCGGCGACATCGCGCACGCCGCTGGCCGCCTTGGAGACACGATTGGTGATTTCGGCAATCTCCAGGCGCGGCGAAACGGGCTGCTGAATACACAGCAACTCACCGGTCTGCTCCAGTTTGGTGATCCACTGCCTGAGATCTCGATACGCCACAATCGCCTCCATTACGGCCCAAAAGCCGCTCTGCACTTCTCAGTGTAGCGGCTGGTGAGCCTGCGCAGGCAGGCGATGGAAGGAAGCCTTCGAGAGGATAAAAAAGAGCCGGGTGGGATCAGAGGACGGCAAGCTGCGTGGGAGCCAGTTCAACGGCCTCCACCGGGTAGCCGAGATCCTTCCAGGCGTCGTAGCCGCCGCGCAGTGGGCGCACGCGGTCGATGCCCAGCCTGTGCAGCGACATGGCGGTTTTGGCTGCGGTGGCTTCGCTGGGGCAGGTGCAGAAGAGCACAACGTCGCGATCATGAGGAATCTCCGCAATGCGCGTGGCTACCTGCTCCGGCGACAGGCGCTGCGCGCCAGGCAGCGTGAAGGGATCGGTGACCAGTTCCAGCGGATGACGAAGATCGACGATGTAAACCGACTGGCCGCCATCGAGCATGGCCTTGAGCGCAGTCGGCTCCAGGCGTGCCGTGCGCAGCTTGCGCAGCAACGACTGTCTGCGCCAGATGCGCGATCCAAGGAAGAGCAGGATGCCAAGCAGGAGCAGCGCGCCGGCGACATGGCCGATGCGGTTGAGCAGCGACGGGTCGCGCATGAGCAGGTCGCCGAAGAATCGCCCGCCCAGCAGCAGAGACCCCGACCAAAGCGAAGCGCCGATGGCATCAAAGAGCAGGAAGCGACGGAAGCGCATGCCGGTTTGTCCGGCGACGGGAGGCGCGACGATGGAGAGGCCGGGGACAAATTTAGCGAAGAGCAGCGTCCAGGCTCCGCGCCGACCGAAGGACTCATGTGTGCGACGAACGCAGGTGGAGGACTCCAGCGAAAAACGGCAAAGCAGGCGCAGGAGATGATGGCCGTATCGCTTGCCCAGGAAGAACCAACTGATGTCTGCCACAAGACAGGCCGCGAGAGCCGCGGCAAAAGCCAGGCCAAAGTGCATGTGCTCGGTGACGGACAAGGCTCCGGCGGCCAGCAGGATGGGCGTGGCGGGCAGTGGGAGTCCGACCTGCTCCAGCAGCACCCAGCCGAAGATGAGCAGGTAGCCATAGGTGATCAGGATGTCGGTGGGCAGTCCCATGATTGCTTTCTCACTACCTTCAGCGTACAGCAGGTCTGTGTAGAAATAGATGCAGCGAAGCGACCGAAGGGTGCGAGAAGTGAGTGTTCGCGGAGTGAGCGTGAGGATGCAAGATGGAAATCAGTGGGCTGGTTGAGCGTCCAGCGCGGGTGAACCGGCGGCCTCAAGCGGAGCTGTTTCCTCAAAGTAATGACTGTCCCAGAGTGCGCGATAGAACTTGCCGGTCATGCCGGCGGCGAGAGGGCCGTAAAGGTCGCCGCCACCCTCAAGCAGGAAGACGGTGACCAATGTGCCGCGCGGCGTATCCGAGTAAGAGGCGAACCAGCCGAAGCGTGTGCCGTCATTGGAGCAGGTGCCGGTCTTGCCAAAGACGGGAAGCTCCCGAAAGCTCAGGCGCAGCGAGCGAGCCGTGCCGTATTCAACGGCGCCGGCCATGCCGTCCTGCATGTCTGGAATGAAGCGGGCGATGGGCAGCAGACGCTTGACGCGCGGATGAAAATCGGCGATCTGCTGCGGCGTTGTCGGATGCTGGAGGTAATAGAGCGTGCCGTCGTTGGCAATGGCGGCGACATAGGCGCCAAGCTGGAGCGGGGTGAGCGATACGCCCTGACCGAAACTGCACATGCGTCCGACGCCGCCCTCGGAGGCAGGCAACTCATGATCCGGATAAGTGCCGAGTTGCTCGCCGGGAATGTTGTAGCCGGCCAGTTCACCGAGGCCGAAGAGCCGCGCATAACGATGGACACGCGTAAAACCAAGCTCGCGGCCCACCTCCTCAAAGTAAAGATTGTTGGAGTGCGCCAGCGCCTCGGTCAGATTCAAGCGGAAGCCGCCGAGATTGACCATGCGGTCGCGCGTGATGACCCCCTCGGAGAGCGCAGCCATGCCGACGGTCAGCTTGATGGTCGAGCACGGCTCAGCACCGGGCGCGAGAGCGATGCGCTGATTGACCATCGAAAGAATGCGCCCTGTGGAGGCGTCAATCACAACCGCAGTGCCGTGGATGTTGCCCAGGGCCTCAATGGCAGCCGCACGGATGCTCGCATCTTCACCGGCGGTGATGTCGCCGACCCCCTGCTGCGCCAGAAACGATGAGGTGGTGTAACGCATGGAATGGCGATGATGGAGGGGATGCGCGCTGCTGTGCACGATCTGCGCATGCGCGATTGTTCGCGGATGAAGCGCAGCCGACTTCCGCGCCGAGTGAGCCGCGGATGAACTGGGATGAGTGCTGTGGCGGGCGATATGCGTGGTGTGCCGGACGGCGGGATGCGCGGAATGCGTCTTCCGCTTTGCCGATGGCAGTGCGGATGCGTGTGCTGGCGATGGCGTTGCCGAAGCAGTTCCGTTGGACTGCGCGTGTGCGCCGCCGGACGCGCACAGGCAGACAGACAGGCAGGCAAGCAGGACAACAGGAAACGCGGATTTCCGCAAAGCGATGCTCATTCTGACTTCACCATACCAGCGTGGCGAGGATGACTGCGTTGGAAAAAATCTCTCCTGTTTCAATTCTGGAAAGCTCCGCGCCGCAGCACGGCCGGCACGTCCATATCCGGATCAGAGGCCGGAACGGTCTGCGTTTGCCGCGCCGCATTGGACCAGAACGGCTCTTCCGGCGCAGCAGACAGCTCGGCAAATCGCGGATGAGGCCCGCTTTCAAAGGAAGACGGGAGCATCTCAAGCTCCTCTGGCTTGACGATTGGGGCTGTCGGCGCGGAAGCTTCATCGCGCGTGGAGATGCTGAAGACCGGTGAAGCGGGTGAGGTGACCAGCCTGGGAGCCACTTCGAGTGCCGCTTCTGGCCAGGCAGCGTGATCGTTCCACTCGACCGCCTTGCTCTTCGGATCTTGGTCGTCGGGATATTCTTCGACCTCGCTCTGGAAGCGCAGAGGTGTCTTCGGTGCAAGAGGCTGGCTGGTTTCTTCGTTACGAGGGTCTTCCATCCAGCTTCCCGGTTCCATGACGGGAACGGAGATGACCGGCGTGGAAGCAATCTCCAGCATGCGGGCGCGACGCTCGGGCATCTGGTCACGGAAGCCGGTGGCGATGACGGTGATCTTGACCTCGTCGCCCATGGATTCGTCGAGCACAGCGCCGAAGATGATGTTGGCGTCCTCGTGCGCGGCGGACTGGATGAGCGTGGAGGCTTCATTGACCTCAGAAAGCTTGAGTGTGCTGGAGCCGGTGATGTTGATGAGGATGCCGCGCGCGCCATCGATGGCGCCGTCTTCGAGCATGGGCGAGGCCATCGCCGCACGAGCCGCTTCCGCTGCGCGATCCGTGCCCGCTCGCACTGCCGTTCCCATGACGGCGTAGCCCATGCCGGCCATTGTGGTCTTCACATCGGCGAAGTCGCGGTTGATGATGCCGGGGATGGTGATGATGTCGGAGATGCCCTGAACGCCCTGACGCAGCACATCGTCGGCGATGCGAAAACTCTCGAAGAATCCGGCGTCGCGCGCGACAGCAAGCAGCTTTTCGTTAGGGATCACGATCATCGTGTCCACGCTCTCCAGCAACTCCATCATGCCCCGCTCGGCCTGCTGCAAGCGACGCTTGCCTTCAAAGGCGAAGGGCCGGGTGACGACGGCTACGGTGAGAATGCCCATCTCGCTGGCCAGCGAAGCGATCACGGGCGCTGCGCCGGTTCCCGTGCCACCGCCGAGTCCTGCGGTGACGAAGACCATGTCCGCGCCTTCCAGCGCTTCGATGATCTTGTCGGAGTCCTCAAGCGCCGCGCGGCGTCCGATATCTGGATTGGCACCAGCTCCAAGACCGGCGGTGAGACGGACGCCAAGCTGGAGTTTGACGCTGGCCTTGGAGAGCCGCAGAGCCTGCACATCGGTGTTGGCCGTGATGAACTCGACGCCCTCCAGGTGTGCGTCGATCATGCGGTTGACGGCATTGCCGCCGCCGCCACCGACGCCGATGACCTTGATGCGCGCGCCGCGCTGCACTTCGTCGTGAAACTGAATGCGCATCTCTGCCGACGTTGCTGCTGGCGCATTGTCCTTCTGAACATCCGATGCATCTCCGAATGGCTGATTCATCTTCGACTCCCCATCTTCTTCTGATGATACAAAGCGAGCTAAGCGCTGGCTGCAAAAAGCGAACGCAATCGGGAGCGCAGAGTGCCGGTCTCTGTGGAGCGAATCATGCGTTTCCGGTTGGAGTAAAGCATCATGCCAATCAGGACTGCGTTGGCTGGATGAGCCAACTCCAGCGGCATACGCGAAAGCGGAACGGGCTGTCCAATCCGCGAGCGCACGTGCAGAATGCTTTCGGCGACCTCAAGCAATCCAGGCAGCATGGCGCCTCCGCCGGTGACGACGCATCCGGCTCCGAGCGCTTCCAGCACGCCACCGTCGCGCAGGCTGTCACGCACCGCTTCCATCAACTCCCAGGCGCGCGGCTCCAGAATCTCTGCGATGCGGCGGTGACGAACCTGCAAGGGTCGCGCAGCCTGAATCTCGACCTCCGCAAGCTGCGGAATCGCCGTGACGACGGCGTTGCCGAATTGCAGCTTGACCTGCTCGGCGAGCGCGATGGGAAGCTCCAGCATAACAGCGAGATCGTTGGTGAAGTGCAGTCCGCCGAACGGAATGCTGGCGGTGTGCGCCACGGCTCCCTCAAAAAAGACGACCAGCTCGGAGGAGTGTGCGCCGATATCCAGCAGGCAGACGCCGAGTTCACGCTCGTCGGCAGTGAGCGTGGCTTCTGCAGCGGCAAGCGCTTCAAACACAGTATCCTGCACCTCAATGCCGGCGCGGTTGACGCAGGTGACGATGCTTTGCAAGGCGCTGGCCGAGCAGGTGGAGATGTGCAGATCGACCTCCAGCCGATTGCCCACCATTCCGACCGGATCGTGAATGCCGGGCTGCTGGTCCAGCACGAACTGTCGCGTGAGGAGGTGAAGAATTTCGCGGCCCGTGGGCATGGGCACGCTGCGCGCGCGTTCAATGGCGAGGCTCACATCTTCATTGGCAATTTCACGCATGCGCGCTCCGAAGTGGACGGCTGCCGTTGTGTTGACACTGGCGATGTTTGCCCCGCCGACACCGACCACGCATTCATCGACGTTGACGCGCACAATCTGCTCGACTCGATCGCAGGCCGACTTGATGGCACGGGCCGCAGGAGCAAGCTCGGCGATCAGGCTCTTGCGCATGCCCGCTGCGTCCACAATTGCGTGACCGCGATAGCGCAGCGCGCCCTCGTTTACGTCCGCAGCCAGCGCGCGGATCGAAGAACTGCCCGCGTCGAGCACGACGATCATGTTGCTTTGCCGCTGATTCATTGCGCGCCTCCTGCCTGCGCGGGGGCAGATTGCAGTGATTTGGATTGCGGATGTCGCGATGAGGTTTGTACAGTCTTCGCGTGGACACGATGCGGCTTCGCCGCAGAGGCGCGGGGGTGGTGTTGCGCTTTGGGATGCGAAGCGCGATGCAGGGACGAAGCGCGATGCGCGGTCGAAGTTGTGTGCATGGCCGGAGCGTGCTGCGACGAAGAATTCTGCATGCTTTTTTCTGGACGATGCAATGTCGAAGCAGACGGCTCGGATACGAGCACAGGCGGGGGCGCAGAGGCGGTTGCAGCGTGCGCTGCGGTGGTCTGGAGCGGTGCTTTCGTATCTTCCGGCGCCAACTCCAGTGGAACATCCCCGGGAAAGCGAAGGTCGATGCCGATCAGGTGCGGATAACGTGCATGCCACTCTGCGATATGCGCCAGATACATCTGATAGCGCGCGGCGAAATTGTCCGCGCCAAAGTGGACCAGCAGGTCCGAGCTTCCGTCAGAAAGCGTGGCACGCAGATCGTCGGGGTCAGAAAGATCAATCTCGGAGATCTGCGAGGAAGCGTGCGGCTGCGCGTGATCGAGATCGGCAATGAATCGCTGATACAGCGCCATGCGCTCCTGCGGCGAAGCCATCGCTGGATGTGCATGCAGACCTGTGATGACAGGAAACGAATAGTGGTGCATGGCCATACGCGAGGGTGAGATCGGCAGGAGCACCCCGTCCGCATCCACAAGTTCGACGTTGTCGCCGTCGCGCGCAAAGGCAACCGGCGTGCGCTCAACGATGTGAATCAGGATGCGGTCGGGAAGAATGCGCATGACGGTGGCCTGGCGTACCCAGGGAATCGACTCCAGTTCTCGACGGCGCTGAGCCAGTGGGACAAAGAAGATGCTATGTCCAATGTCCTGTCCAAAGACAGAGAGCATTTCGCTGCGCGTGACCTGAGCCGAGTTGCTCGACTGTACATTGCCAGGTCCGCCGAGAGAGGCAATCTGGCCACTGTGATCGATGCGGAAGTGAACGTCCCGAAGGAGATAGCGACGGAAAAGAACGCCGGCGGCAACGACGACAGACAGCATGGAAACAGTCGCCAGGGCGAACGCAATCCAACCGGCGCGCGATCTTGGCAGAAACCGACGTCGAGCGGCAGGAAATTCACGGACAGCCGCCCCGGCTGTCGCGCGTGGAATGTTGCGTGGTCGCGGATTGGCCGTCCGACGAGCAGGAGCAGAGTCGGCGAGCACATCCAGCTCATCGCCGCCCGCCTCGGCAACATCGTCCAGTCCCGGTAACTGTGCCTGCCGAGGGCGCTCAGGGGCACGACGGGCAGAGCCTGTGGGAGCGCGCCATGCTCCGCGGGTTGAGCGCGGCAGACGCGACGCCTCGTCCACGGGATCTGCGTCTTCCCAGAGCGTCGTTGATCTGTTTTTTGTCGTCACGACCGAGCCAGGTCGCGAGAATCGCCAAGATTGAATATAACTGGCGAGGAAGAGAACGCTACATCCAATTCAGTGCCAGGAACCCAGCCAGTTACAGGGTTGGTTTCCAGGGCCAACCAATTGACACAAGCTGACAAAGAAAGAAACCGAAGTGACTTTTTCAGCAGGTGGGAATGGAAAAATCACCAAGCGATTCAAAGCAGGGACGAGCGAGCAGATACCCCTGCATCAGGTGAATTCCAGCGCTGCGAAGGCATGCAAATTCATCGACCGTCTCGACTCCCTCCGCCACGAGCGCGATACCCAGGCCGTCACACAACTCCACCAGCTTGCGCACGATCATCTGTGCGGCTGACCTCTGATGGATATTGCGCGTGAGGTCCATGTCCATTTTGACGAGATGCGGCGAGATATCGGCAAGCAGATTCAGGCCGGAGTAGCCGGAGCCAAGATCGTCGAGCGCCACTTGAAAGCCCTGCCGACGATACTCCTCGACGATTCCGAGCAGGTGCTTTCGATCCACGACTTCTTCCACTTCGGTAATCTCAAAGATGAGCCGGTCGGTGGGAAAACACATCTTAGCGGCCGTTCGCAGGGTGAGTTGGATGCAGGCGGCAGGGCTGTAGACCGCGCCGGGCATGAAGTTGATGGAAAGCTTTGCGCCGGTCTCCACCAAGCCGAGCATGGACGCCAGTTCGATGGCCTTGACGCGACAGCTTTGGTCAAAGGCATAGCGGTTCTGCGCATTGACCTGCGCGAGAATTGCGCCAGCCGACTCCTGCTGGAGTCCGCGCACCAACGCCTCGTATGCGTAAACCTGTCTGGCTTGAATATCGACGATGGGCTGAAAAGCCATCGTAATGGGTATGGGCGGCTCTACGCCTTCTCGACAAGCCTCGCAGCGCGGAGCATTCATTTCATTCTTCACCATTGGAAAACCAACCTGAAGCCGAATCTCGTCGTGCCTGTCTTTCACGAATACTATCGGCGAAAGCTAACGATGAGATAGTCTGCACGAGAAAAAAGTTGCCTGGAAAGCTGTTTTTGGGTCCCCCGAAAGCGAAACGGAGTCAGCCGGGATTGAGGGCGAGAAAACAGGCGTCCGCACCGATCGGCCTGCGCAAAGGCACGCCCGCTTCAGCAGGTTATTGTTGTGCGCATGACTCAAATGGATCCTTCCAGCGCGTCGAGGATCATCGGCGCAAGCTGGCTGACGCTCCCGGCCCCCAGCGTCAGGATCAGGTCGCCGCAACCCCCTCAACTTTTTCCGCATTTCCGATAGCAGCCTTCACTCTTGCAAAGAAGTCGTGTACATCCTGATGAATCTCATCGGCCTCCATGGATTCGGCAATCCGTTGGCGAGAAAGCTCGAGACCTGGCAGCGCCCTTCGGACCTGCTGAAACAGAGATTCCGCCCCGGAGAATAGCAGAGACTTTCCATCAACGGCGACAAATACCTGAGCACTCACATTGCGCCATGTGGCATTCGGGGGCAGGGTAAGGTTCTGATTGACAAAGAAATTGCCAACGATTGCTCCGACAGGATCATCGAACAACATCGGATCATTCGAAATTTGACCGTTGATGCTGACAATCCTCCGCCAGGCATCCAGCACCAGTAAATAGTTGTCTATGCTCCTGCGCTTCCATTCGTACTGCACAGGGTTATCGTGAGTCGGATGATAGGTACTCTCTTCGTCCCGATCCAGAAGCACCATGCGCTTCGCGCCGGGTACGAACTGCGAAATCGCTTGAAAGTTTGAGTCAGCCTGCCGCACCATGTTTTCTTTGCTCCCTCCGCGCATGAACTTGAAAGTGATGAACGGAATAACTTCTGCGGCATTGCATTTACCTGCCCAGGCTCTCAGAATTCTTTCATCGTCCTCACCCTCGACGTAGACCAGGAGGCGCGCATTTGTGGCATCGACGATCTCCTGATTCGTGAGTTGGCTCAAGGCGAGAATCGCATTGTCGGTAGAACTAAGTCGGGAGGGAATGCCGCTTAGGAGAGAGATGATCTGGCCTGGAGACACGCTGCGCACAACTTCTTCAGCATGAGTCGCAATGAGAAACTGAACTCCGCTCTTCGTACTCTTTTCGCGGAAATACTCCATGACCTCGCGCTGGAGGCTGGTGTGCAGATGAGCGTCTGGCTCGTCGAGAAGAATTGTCGTCGGCCTGTAGCCATAGAGAAATGCGAGCAGAGTGAGAGTCTGATGAAAGCCACTTCCTCCGGAAATGATGTCGTAATCCTTATTCCCATTTCCAGCCGCTTTCCGAAATTCGAGATCGATCTGCGTATCGACACCTGGGCGATACTTCGGCGACTGAAGTTTGACTGAAAACCATTTTTCAACGACCTTGACAATTTCATCCCAGTCTTGCCGTTCAGGATTCATTTTGCCTTTGGTCAAAGGTGGTTCTGGAGTTTGTTGCGCATTCTGCGGGCTGTACACGCGATACAAAAGATTACGCAAAACGCTGCCCGGCTGCGCCT
>JAJZHE010000233.1 GCA_021804655.1 Acidobacteriota bacterium | reverse complement strand
CCCTTATGGTTGCCTTTGCTTTTGCCTTTGCTTTTTTGGTTGTCATTCCCGAAGGGAATCTGCTTTTGCCTTTGCTTCTGCCTTTGCTTTTTCCTCTACCCTTGCTTTTGCTTTTTTGTTGCTTTTCCTCAGCATCCTCAGCAAAAGCCCCCACGCGACCAAAGGGAGCGTCACCGCGCGCACGCGCATCCGCTGCATGCAATGCCGACCAACGGGAGCGTCACCGCGCGCACGCGCATCCGCTGCATGCAATGCCGACCAAAGGGAGCGGCCGCTGTGCGAACGCGCGTCTGCCCCACGCAGTGGTTACAGGCCGCCCATCGCCAGCATGCGCGGCTCGGTCATCTCTTCCATCGCCCAGCGCACGCCTTCGCGGCCCATCCCGGAGTCTTTCACCCCGCCATACGGCATCGCGTCCACGCGCCACGTCGGCGCCTCGCCCACAATCACCGCGCCCACCTCCAGCTCGCGATACGCCGTCAGAATCCGTCCCGCGTCGCGCGTCATCAGCCCGGCCTGCAATCCATACCGCGAGCGGTTCACCAGCGCCAGAGCCTCTTCAAAATCGTCATACGGCTCAATCGCCACCACCGGCCCAAAGACCTCTTCGTCCACCACCTTCATCCCGCTACGCGTCTTGCTCAACACCGTCGGCCTCACCACGCTGCCCGCGCGCGCGCCGCCCTCCAGCACCACCGCGCCGCCTGCTTCCGCCTCGCCAATCCATGCCTCCACGCGCTCTGCCTCCTGCTCTCGAATCAGCGGCCCCACTTCTGTCGTCTCCAGCGCCGGATCGCCCACCACCAGCTTCTGCGCCAGCGCCGCCACCTTCCACGCGAAGCTCTGATAGATCGGGCGCTCCACATAAACCCGCTGCACACTGATGCAGCTTTGTCCCGAGTAGCTGAATGCCCCGGCCACCACGCGCTCGGCGGCCTCGTCCAGATCGCGCCAGTCACCGTGGACGATCAGCGCCGCATTCCCGCCCAGCTCCAGCGTCACGCGCTTCCGTCCGCTCTTCGCCTTCAGCGCCCATCCCACCGCCGCCGATCCCGTAAAGCTCACCATCCGGATACGTTCCTCGCGTTCCACCAGCCACGTCGTATCCGCATTCGACAGCGTCAGCACCGCCAGCGCTTCCTCCGGCCAACCCGCCTTCAGCACCAGTTCGCCCAGCGCCAGCGCCGTCAGCGGCGTCTGCGGAGCCGGTTTCAGCACCATCGGACACCCCGCCGCAATCGCCGGAGCCAGCTTGTGCGCCACCAGATTCAGCGGAAAGTTGAACGGCGTAATCCCCAGCACCGGACCCACCGGAAACCGCTGCACCAGCCCCCACCGCCCTTCCCCGCCTTCGCTCAGGTCCAGCGGAATCGACTCCCCGCCCAGCCGCACCGCCTCTTCAGCCGCCGTGCGAAACACTCCCACAGCCCGCGCCACCTCCCCGCGCGCCGCTCGCACCGGCTTGCCCGCCTCGGCCACAATCAACTGCGCAAACCGCTCACTCTGCTCCGTCAGCGCCCCGGCAATCGCCTCCAGAATCTCCCGCCGCTTCCAGCGCGGCAGCGAACGCGTCCGACGCAGCGCCGCCACCGCATGCGTCACCGCTTCGCGCGCGTCCTTGCGCGTCGCCTGCGCCACCCGCGCCAGCACGCCTCCATCCCACGGCGAACGCACCTCCACCGTCTCCCCATCCATCCACTCCCGCCCACACTGCAGAAAACCCGTCACCGCGCCCGGTCGCATTCGCATCGCTGCATCTCCCTCGTTTCGCACGCTCCGCCCGCGATTTCTCGCATCATCTGCGCTCACACCAGCATCTTCTAACCAGCGGACATTTCATCCTTTCACACCGTCCGCACCATTTTCAGCCACACCGAGTTCCAAATCCGTTACAAGGAGTTTCCATGCACGTTCACGAAGCAATCCGCACCCGACGCGCCATCAAAGGCTTCGATCCCGACTTCAAGCTCACCGCCGACCAGCAAACCGAGCTGCTCACGCTCGCCATCCAGGCGCCCACCGCCTTCAACCTCCAGCACTGGCGCCTCGTCGTCGTCGAAGATCCGGAGCTGCGCAAACAGATGCGCGCCGTCGCCTGGGACCAGTCCCAGATCACCGACGCCTCCCTGCTCGTCCTCCTCACCGGCGACCTCGCAAGCTGGAGCAAGAACGCCGCGCGCACCTGGCAGGACGCGCCCGAGCCGGTGCGCGACTTCATGGTTCCGGCCATCTCGGCCTACTACGACGGCAAACCTCAGACCCAGCGCGATGAAGTCATGCGCTCCGCCGGCATCGTCGGCCAAACCCTCATGCTCGCCGCGCGCGGCATGGGACTCGACAGTTGCCCCATGGACGGCTTCGACTTCGACGCCGTCGCAAAGCTCATCCACCTGCCCCAGGACCACGCCATCGCCTTCATCGTCGCCATCGGCAAAAAGACCCGCGAACCCTGGCCCAAACCCGGCCAGCTCCCCCTGAGCGAAGTCGTGATCCGCAACCGCTTCTAAAGCATTTTCGCTCAATGTCTGTACAGGCAGGCAGTTGTTCGTGTGGCTTTTCATTGAGGAAAAGCCACGCCGAAAGAATTTCGACTGCTAACACTGGGAGCGAAAACGCTCTCACCTCACCCGCACGCACGCACAAAACAAACGGGGTCGCGCCAGCGACCCCGTCCCTGCTCGCGCCACCCATCATTTCCATGGAGTTTCGCGCCGATGCGGATGGCTTTCCTTGTCTTAAATCCCTCCCAGCCTGTTCCCATTTCTCCCCGATTGCATCCGCCACCCTGCTCAACCGATACACTGTTGCTCTGACGCCGTTGGCAAACCCGCCTTCACCGCACCAGGAGCATCCATGCAGGCACTCGTACTCACCGCAGCCGATCATGCGGAGATCACCGACATTCCCGAGCCGCAGCCGCAACCCGGCGAGCTGCTCCTGCGCATCGAACAGGTCGGCCTCT
>JAJZHE010000232.1 GCA_021804655.1 Acidobacteriota bacterium | reverse complement strand
AGACCTGTTGCAGGTGAACTACGGAACGCTCTATCCCGCGCTCCTCAAGCTCGAGCAGGAAGGCTCCATCCGCTCCCGCTGGGGCACCTCTGAAAACAATCGCCGGGCAAAATTCTACGAGCTGACCAAAGCCGGACGCAAAGAACTGGAAAAGCAAACGAAGACCTGGGAACAAGCCACAGCGATACTGGGAAGGTTTCTTTCGCCGAAGGGTGGCCCGGCATGAAGCGATTGCGCGCATGGATGATTCGGCTGGGTGGGCTGTTCCGAGTCTCTTGGCAGAGCGAGCGGCGGGAACGGGAGCTTGCGGCGGAGATGGAGAGCCATCTCCAGTTTCACATCGAAGACAGCCTGCGCGCTGGCATGACTCCGGAGCAGGCGCGACGCGACGCGATCCTGAAGCTCGGCGGAGTGGAACAGATCAAGCAGGCTTGCCGCGAACGCAGCACCATTCCATTCCTCGAAAACCTGCTGCGCGACGTTCGCTACGCGCTGCGTCAATTGCGCAAATCTCCGGGGTTCTCGACTACCGCAATCGTTACGCTGGCGCTGGGTATCGGCGCAAACACAACCATTTTTACCCTGATGAACGCTCTGCTGTTGCGCAGCCTTCCCGTGGCGGACCCCGGAAATCTGGTGAGGTTGTCCATGACCGATGCGCGGACTGCGAATCAGGGCCGTGCCTTTGAGGCCCCGACAAACTATCCAATCATCCAATTGCTCCAGGAGCGCGCCCGCACCCTGGACGGCGTCTTCGGCTGGAGCAACTATACTTTCGTGCTGCAGGATGGTGGAACGCAAAAAGGTTATCCGGGCGCAATGGTCGGCGGCAACGCGTTCAGTGTGCTGGATGTGCGGCCTGCCGTGGGACGGCTGCTGAACGGGCAGGATGATCGGACCGGAGGCGGCACCGACGGCTGGGCTGCGGTGATCAGTCACTCTTTCTGGGTGGAGCATTACCATGGCGATCCCAATATCGTGGGCCGCCACATTACGTTGACCGATCACAGCGTGACCATCGTTGGCGTCGCGCCGCAGGGCTTCGACGGCATTCTGGTCGGCGACCGCCCGGACTTCTATCTGCCGCTGCATTTCGAGCCGGTCATCCGCGGTGCTGGCTCACAACTGTTATCGCCAGCGAGTCTGTGGCTGACCACCATGGCGCGGCTAGCGCCTGGCGACACACGCCGCCAGGCGGCTGCTGAGATCGCAGCGCTGTGGCCGGGCATTCTGGACGCTGTGATCCCCGGAAAATTTCGCCATTCCCCGTTGATCGAAAACTCGCGATTGACGGTCATGCCGGGCCGCACCGGGTGGAGTCTTTTGCGGACACAGTACAAGCAGCCACTGCTACTGCTGCAATGGATGGTGGCCGTTGTGCTGCTGATCTGCTGCGTCAATCTGGCCGGGCTTTCAATGGCGCGCGCCGCAGCTCGACAACGCGAGTTCGCGATACGCGGGGCGCTGGGAGCAAGCAGACTGCGCCTGGCGCGGCAGCTTCTGGCGGAGAGTCTGCTGCTCACGGTTCCAGGCGCTTTGCTCGGTATAGCATTTGCATGGCAGGCCAGCCGCGCGCTTCTTACCTATTTCAAAGCTGGCGGCAGTGGTGCGGCTCTTTCCGTGCATCCGGATCTCACCGTACTGGGCGTCACCTTTAGCTGCTCTGTGCTTTGCGGATTGCTGTTTGGCATTTTTCCGGCGTTGCTTGCGGGCAGAATCTCGATCCATTCCGCCACCCTGCGCAATACTCACAAGGATCGACGCACGGGGGATGGTATGCTGAGCCGCTATCTCTTAGTTCCATTGCAACTGGCGCTTTCGCTGGTTCTGGTGGTGTTTGCAGGGCTGCTTGGAGCGACACTGGTCCACATCCGTTCCCAGGAAGCTGGCTTTCGTGTGGACAATGTTTACTTCATTCCCGCCGACTTTGAACGCCTTCCACAGAAAGGGAAAGCGCTGGTGGAGTTGTACCAGAGGATGCAACTCCGGCTGGCGCAGATGCCGGGCATCGAGCAGGCCAGCCTGGTGGAGATGCCCCCGTTGAGCGGCATGTCGCATACCGGCGATTTTTCCGCGTTCCGGGGCAAGCAGGAAGGAGTCCGGGATCGGCACATCCACCTCAATGATGTGGGAACCGGCTACTTCGCGGCGCTTGACACCAGGCTGCTCGATGGAAGAGATTTTTCGCTGCTGGATTCCGGCGGCAACGGCTGCATCCTCAACCAGTCCGCCGCAGCCGCCTTTTTCCCTGGCCAGTCCCCGCTTGGCCAAACGCTTCGACGCAATGATCGCATCCTGATGCAGGATGCCTCACTGGCGGAGTGTGTCGTGGTGGGCGAGGTGGAAGATGCAAAGTACGACAATATGCGGGAGCCGGCACCGCGCACGGTTTACCTTCCATTTGGGACTACGACACTACGGCTCTTCTCGATGTATTTTGTGCTCCACTCTAGGTCGCAAAAAGAGGCGGTTTCGGCCTGGCGTACAGTCCTGCATGAGATGGCACCAGCAAGCCCGGAGACGGTGGTTACTCCGTTCCACGAGCAATTCGACGAGTCCATCGCTCGGGAACGCCTGCTAGCGCTGCTTTCCGGTTTCTTTGCCGGGCTGGCCCTGCTGTTGAGCGCGATTGGTATCTATGGCCTGCTGGCGTGGCATGTCACCCAGCGCACCAGCGAAATCGGCATTCGCATGGCGCTCGGCGCGACCAAAAGAAATATTCTGTGGCTGGTTGCGCGCCAGGTGGCCTCCCTGCTGCTGATTGGCTTTGTCTCGGGAGACGCGCTCGCACTCCTGTCCACGCGCTGGTTGCGCAGTGTCCTCTTCGGTGTGGGAGTGTACGCTCCCTCTATTTATCTGCTGGCTCTGGCTGCATTGGTGATCGTCGCAATGTTCGCGGCATATCTTCCCGCGCGACGCGCTGCTTCGATTGACCCCATGCAGGCGCTGCGGGCTGAATAATGAA
>JAJZHE010000084.1 GCA_021804655.1 Acidobacteriota bacterium | reverse complement strand
GCATTCTGGGTGTCTGGAAGGCGCTGGGTGCAATCGCCATCCTTGTTCCGCGTTTTCCTCGGTTGAAGGAATGGGCGTATGCCGGCATCTTTTTTGACCTGACCGGTGCCGTAGCATCGTGCGCTGCGGTCGGCGAATTCGGACTCTATGGTTTTCATGTGATTGCGCCACTCATCCTGACCGGCGTGACGGTAGCGTCGTGGGCTCTGCGTCCGGAGAGCCGTGTGATCGGCGCACTGTGGCCCATTGCAGAGCGATGAGCGAGAAGAAAAATGATCGCAAAACACTGACGGCAGAAATGCGCTCCGCACTTCTGCGCACTTTGCAAGCCCGTTTTGAAGCAAATATGAAACGCCACCCAGGTCTGGAGTGGCTGTCTGTCCAGGCAAAGCTCAAAGCGAATGCGGAAGCGTTGTGGTCGCTGCACGAGATGGAAAAAACCGGTGGGGAGCCGGACGTTGTGGAGCTGGATGCCGTGTCGAAAAAAATCGTCTTTTTCGATTGTTCGCCAGAGACTCCGAAGGGCCGGAGAAGCATTTGTTATGACCGTGAAGCCCTGGAGGCCAGAAAAGAACACAAGCCGAAAACAAGTGGAATGGAGATGGCGGCGTCGATGGGCATCGAAATGCTGACAGAGCAGCAGTATCGCGCGTTGCAGGATATCGGAGAGTTCGATACCAAGACATCGAGCTGGGTAAGGACGCCTGCGGATGTGCGCGAACTGGGTGGTGCTCTGTTCTGCGACCGACGTTACGGCAAGGTGTTTGTCTATCACAACGGCGCTGAGTCGTATTATGCGGGCAGAGCGTTCCGTGGCGTGCTTGAAGTATAGATTTCGCCGCTCATTCGCTTGCTAAGCTTCGCGCCGACTCTCAACTTGCAGGCAGTGGAGTGAGCGGAACCGAGCGTCCGGTCTTTGCCGATTCACGCGCTGCGGTCAGAATCTGCATGACGATCATGTTGGTGGAAAGCGAGGAGAGATCGTTGTGCGGGTCGAGCTGGCCGTGGAGGACGGCGGCCAGGTAATCGAGCGAGTCCTGCTGATGGACGACCAGGCGCGGGGCTTCGTGCTCCTGCTCGGCGAGCTGGCCCTTGTAGCGGGTACGAACGCGGTTTTCCGCTTCGGTAATGAGGTAGCCGTCGGTACCGTAGACCTCCATATCCTTGCGAGCGAAGCTCCAGGTCCATGAAGGTTGCAGGACGGCTTGTGCGCCTTTGTAGCGAACGATAATGGTGGCGTCGTCATCGACGTTGGGATAGGTTTGTGGTTTGTCGGTCATAGCGACGGCAGTGACGCTGACCGGCGTCTGTCCGTGCATGATGAGGGTCATCAGGTCGGCTCCATAGCAGCCGAAGTCAAACATCGCTCCCGCTCCGGCCTGCTTTGGATCGGTGAGCCAGCGCAGAAAGGTATGGCTGACGCCGATCTCCTTTGGCCCTTCGTGGCCGTCGTGAACGACGACGCGGCGAACCGTGCCGAGCATGCCTTTATCCACCTCGCGCAGCGCCTCGGCATTGCTGGCGTACCAGGTGGTTTCGTAGTTGACAAGCACCTGGATGTGATCTTCGCGGGCGATGCGGCGAATGGCGAGAGCGTCGTCCATGGTTGTCGCGAGCGGTTTCTCGACCATCGCGCTGACGTGATGGCGGGCAGCGATCTCGATGGCCTTGCGATGATCTGCGATGGAGGTGTAGACGAGGACGGCGTCAGGATGCGTAGCCTCGATCATGCGGGATTCATCGGGGTAAAAGAGCGTGCTGGCCAGATTAAATCGCTGGGAGTAAAGCGCCACGAGGTTTTTGTCCGACTCTGCGATGCCGACGAGTGTGGCGTTGTGATTGCGGGCCAGCGCGCCAAAAATGCCCAGCGCATGGTCGTGGACAAGGCCGACGACGGCGACGCGGATGGGCCGATTGGCGGGAACTGTGGCGGCCGGTGAAGAAGTGGAGGCGGTCGGCTGTTGCGCGCACGCAGCCAGCATGGATGCCGCAATAAGGACAGAAAGAAAAGCAGATTTCATGGTCGCCACTCCCTGAGGATACGGATTGTGTGTCGAACGTCGCTGGCGACGAGGATGCGCGCGCGGTTTTCGGATTTCAGGAAGCCCTCAAGCACGGCGCGGTCAAGAAAAGCCAGCAACCCATCATAGTAACCGAGGAGGTTGATGAGGATGCAAGGTTTGGCGTGGATGCCGAGCTGGAGCCATGTGAGGGCTTCCATGAGTTCATCGAGCGTGCCAAAGCCTCCGGGGAGAGCGAGCACGGCGTCTGCAAGCTCAAGCATTTTAGCTTTACGCTCGTGCATGGTGTCGGTGTAATAGAGGCTTTTGAGGCGCAGAAGCGTAGCGTGTGCAATCTCGCGGTCAGCGAGGATGGAGGGCAGGACGCCGAGGACTTCGCCGCCTTCGGCGAGCGCTCCGTCGGCGACGGCTCCCATGAGGCCGACACTGGCTCCGCCATAGACGAGGCCGATGCCTTCGACGGCAAGCAGCGCGCCGAGTTCGCGGGCGGCGTGCATGTATTCGGGACGGTTGCCGGGCGCAGAGGCGCAGTAGACGACGACGCGGTAGGGTTGCGGCGCAGGCTCAGGAACGGCGGGAACGGAGACGGCGGCATCAGGCATGGCTAGGATCAGATTACAGGAGATGTGCGCGAGATATGCCGCGGAAAATTCGTGGACGGTACACTGAAGAAGAGGCACAGGCGAGCCAGGGATGGGGGAATGGAGTTGCGGGAACTGATCGACAAGTTGAATGCCGAGCAGAGAGCGGCAGTGGAGACGACGGAAGGGCCGCTGCTGATTCTGGCCGGAGCCGGATCGGGCAAGACACGGGTAATTACGCACCGGATTGCGTGGCTGATTGAGGAAAAGGGCGTGGCTCCGGATGCGATTCTGGCGGTGACCTTCACCAACAAGGCAGCGCGCGAGATGGAAGAGCGCGTGGATCGGCTGCTGGAGCGCGGGGCGCTGACACGACCGACGATTGCCACGTTTCACTCGCTGTGTGTGCGCATGTTGCGGCGGGATATTGAGTCGATGCGGATTGGCACGGGGCCTGAGGCGGGACTGACACGGAGTTTTGCAATCTATGACGACAACGACCAGCAGGCGATTGTGAAGACGATCATGAAGCGGCTGGGGCTGGACACCAAACAACTGACACCGCGCACAGTGCTGAGCAAAATCTCCTGGGCAAAGAGTCACATGATTGATCCACAGGAGTACTATCTGGGGTCGTCGGATCCGGGATCGGAGCGAATTGCGCACATCTATGCCAGCTACCGAACCGAACTGAGGAAGAACAACGCGCTGGATTTTGATGATCTGCTGCTGGAGACGGTGCGGATGCTGAAGGCGAGCGGTGAGGTTCGGGAGCGCTATCAGCGGCGCTATCGCTATCTGCTGGTGGACGAATATCAGGACACAAATCGACCGCAGTATGAGCTGATGAAGCTGCTTGCAGGAGAGCGGCATAATGTTTGCGCAGTGGGCGATGAGGACCAGTCGATTTATAGCTGGCGTGGAGCCGACATTCGCAACATCCTGGAGTTTGAAAAGGATTTTGCGGATGCAAAGATTGTGCGGCTGGAGCAGAATTACCGCTCGACGCAGGTGATTCTGGAAGCCGCAGGCGCGGTGGTGGCCAACAATGCGCAGCGCAAAGGCAAGACGCTTTGGACAGAGCGCGAAGGCGGTTCGCTGATTGGGTACTACGAAGCACCGGATGGAGAAAACGAGGCTCTGTTTGTGGCCGATCGCGTGAATCGTTATCTGCGTGAGACGGAACGTGAGGCGGACGAACGCGCGGGGCGGTGCGCCGTGCTCTATCGCACGAACTCGCAGTCGAGGCTGGTGGAAGAGGCGCTGCGGCGCTACGGCATCCAGTACACAATGGTCGGCGGGTTCAGCTTCTATGAGCGTTCGGAGATTCGTGACCTGCTGTGCTATCTGAAGCTGGTGCAGAATCCGCACGACTCGATTGCCCTGCAACGGGTGATCAACACGCCGACACGGGGCATTGGAAAGACGACGCTGGAAACGCTGGAACGGCTTGCGCTGGAGACGGGCGTTTCGACGTGGGATGCGATGCGGCAGGCGATGCGCGGGCAGCTTGTGTCGGCGCGCGCATGTGCCGCGCTCGATGGCTTTCGACGGTTGATCGAGGATGCACAGGCGATGATGAAGCCGGATTTTGCAGCCAAGCTGGAGGCCGATCTGGTTGTTGAGGATGCAGCGGCGGATACTGCGGAGTCCGATGTGGGCGATGCCGGATTTGATTTTGGTGGGAACGAGGACGCAGAGCCAAGCGCCGCAACGGAATTTGAGTTTGGCGCAGCCGCCGCAGATGGAAATACTCAGACGACGTTGCTTTTCGATGCAGCGGCACTGTCGCCCTTTGCCCAGAGTCAGACTGTCGGTGCGCAAAGGATAAAGCGAGCGATGGGCGCAGAGCGCGAAGGCGGAGGAACGCGCGTGGATGAGGTTGAGCACGAAAGCGTGGAGGGATTTCGTGCGCCGGGCGAGCGGGGAACGTTGCCAGAGTTGATTCGCTTTCTGATCGATCGCAGCGGATATATCAAGTCTCTGGAAGCGGAGGGATCACCGGAGGCGGTGAGCCGGATTGAAAATCTGAAGGAGTTGGCCAATGCGGCGCGCGACGCAGAAGAACGCGGCGAGACACTGGGAGATTTTCTGGATCATGCCGCGCTGGTCTCGGACACGGATCAGTTCAAGGCAGATGCACGCGTGACGCTGATGAGCCTGCACGCGGCCAAGGGGCTGGAGTTTCCGCTGGTCTTTCTGACCGGATTGGAAGAGGGACTGTTTCCACATTCGCGCTCGATCAACAATCCGGATGCACTGGAAGAGGAACGCAGACTTTGCTACGTGGGCATGACGCGTGCGATGGATACGCTGGTGCTGACGCGCGCGCAATATCGGCGGCGCTACGGCAACGATATGCCGGAGGCAAGCATTCCGTCGCGGTTTCTGGAGGAGATTCCTTCGCGACTGATGGAAGACCTTGGATCGCCATGGCGCTCCAGCGCACAAGCCTCTTCGCAAGCGCGTGAGGCGCGATATGGCGAGTCAACGGGCCACTACAGCTATGAGGATGAAGACCAAAGCGCGATGCCGGGGCGCGCGCCGATGAACCGTCGCGGGGAATCTCATCCCGGTCTGCGTGCGACGCCATACCCTCAATCGGGCCGGAGTGTAACGAGTGGAACGAACAGCCGATGGACGGGGACTGCGGTGACACCCAAGGCAGCGGTTGCGGGGCAAAGTGTAGCGCAGCAGGAAGGTGATTCGATCGACAATATTGCGAAATTTTTCGGCGGACGCACCATGATGCCGACCGGCAAGCTGCCGCGACCAAAGCTGGAAGCGCCCGAAACGCACGGTGCGGCAGGATTTCAGAAGGGAAATCGCGTGAAGCATCGGAAATATGGCGAAGGTACAGTTTTAATGCGCGAAGGCGACGGCGAGGACGCCAAGTTGACTGTGCATTTTCCGCGCTTCGGCGTTAAAAAACTCGTTGAGCGCTTCGCGCAACTGGAGCGGATGTGACTGCTGCTTCCGGAAAAAAAGTGGAGATATCACGCATGGTATGAGATTGGACATGAGATCGGGGCATGGATGGGCCGAACGACACGGGTAGGGCTGCAAAACAAAGCCTGTTATTCTGGGTGCTGCAATGGAAACAAAACCCGGCGGCAATGCGGCTGGAAGACAGAAAAGAGAAAAGCATGGCGAATACGAAAAATGTGGAAGATACACAGGAGCGCAAGAAGATCAAGCGTGAGGCGCGCAAGAAAGCCGCTCCCAAAGGACCGCGCTCCGGCGCTCGCGGTGCAAACAAGGCGACCATCAAGAAGGCCGCTCGTGGACAGTCGAAGCGCAAGTAACCGAATTGAACTGGTGGAGTGCAGTGCGTTTGCGCTCCGCCAGAGTTCCCCCGCCTGATTTATATTCGGACCAACAGTTTTTTACAGCATGAACGCAGCGCGAGCCAGTCTTTGGGGCTGGCAACTGGCGTATAGGCTGAAAAAGCATGTGCAGCCGAAGCGAAGGAGCGGAAACCCTGGGCAACCAACTACTCGCGCGCAAGTCCATCGATAAGTTGATTCGGGACTCGGAAGACCCCGAACATCGCTTGAAAAAAACGCTGGGTCCGTGGTCTCTGACTGCACTCGGCATTGGCGCGGTGATCGGCTCGGGCATCTTCACCGTGATTGGGACGGCGATCTCGGGCGAAAAATTTGATACGACCAGCCTGGTGAACACACCGCTGGCCGACTACCTGATGACGCACACAGCGCTGGCGGGGCGCCCTGGTGCTGGACCTGCGCTTGCTGTCTCGCTGTTTCTGGTGGCCATCGTCTGCGGCCTGACCGGTCTTTGCTACGCCGAACTGGCCTCGATGATCCCCATTGCGGGGTCAGCCTACACGTACACTTACGCGACGCTGGGCGAGCTGGTGGCGTGGATCATCGGCTGGGATCTGATTCTGGAATACGCTGGCTCGAATATGACTGTCAGCGTTGGTTTTGCCGCTCATGTGGTCGATCTGCTGGATTGGTTCGGACTGCACCCGACGGCGAAATGGATTTCACCGGCCTATCTGCCGGAAGGGCTGCAAAACCTGGCCGGGCAGGACATCTATGCGCCGGGCTGGCACTTTGGTTTCAACATTCCGGCGTTCCTGATTGTGCTATTGCTGACGGTGGTGCTGGTACGCGGCATCCGCGAAACCGCCGAAGCCAACAACGCCATGGTGGCGTTGAAGCTGACCGCGATTCTGATCTTTGTCTTTGCCGCAATCGACTTCATCCATCCGGCAAACTGGCACCCCTTCGCGCCGAACGGCATGTCCGGCATCCTGGCTGGCGGATCCATCATCTTCTTCACCTACATTGGCTTTGATTCGGTCTCGACGGCTGCCGAAGAGTGTCGCAATCCCCAGAAGGACATGCCGATTGGCATTATCGCCACGCTGATCGTCTGCACAGTCCTGTACATTGCAGTGGCCGTCTGCCTGACTGGGCTGGTGCCGTGGCAGTCGATGGTGGGGGACGCGGCGCCGGTGGTCAACGCGCTGAAGAAACTTTCGCTGCTGCCGGGTGGCCATGCTCTGCACTGGGTGCGCCTGGTGGTCGTTCTGGGCGCGCTGATGGGCATGCTCTCTTCGCTGCTGGTTTATCAGCTTGGCCAGTCGCGCGTGTGGTACTCGATGTCGCGCGATGGGCTGTTGCCGCGCATCTTCAGCCGTGTTCACAAGAAATATCGCACCCCTGCATTTTCCACCTGGGTGGCTGGCTTCGCGGTGGCCATTCCGTCGGGCCTGTTCGACATTGGCACGCTGGCTGACCTGTCGAATATCGGCACGCTGTTTGCCTTTGTCCTGGTCTCGATCGGGGTGCTGGTGCTGCGCTATCGTGAGCCGGAGCGTCGGCGCGGATTCCGCGTTCCCGGCGGACCGGTCATCCCGGTGCTCAGTGTGTTGTTCTGCATTCTGCTGATGAGCGGACTGCCCATCATCACCTGGTTCCGCTTCTTCATCTGGCTGGGGATCGGCCTGCTGATTTATTTCTTCTACAGCCGCCATCGGTCGGAGTTTGCGACGAAGCCACACTAATCGCGATGTATCCCGCCTGGCTTCGGCATTGGTAGAATCTGGCATGGAGTCCATCGAGAGCTTTATCCGCCGCCTGCCCAAGGCGGAACTGCACCTGCATCTGGAAGGCACGATCACGCCCGCTACGCTGGTGGAGCTGAGCGCGCAGAGTCCCGATGCGCGACCGATGACGTTCACCGAGGCCGAGGCGCTTTATGCGTACTCGGATTTCACGGGATTCTTGCAGGCGTTCAAGACAGTTGTGACAGAGTTGCGTGGGCCGGCGGAGTATGAGTTGGCAGCGTGGCGCATGCTGCAGAAGCTTGCCGAGCAAGGTGTGCGGCACGCCGAGGTCTACATCTCCGTCGGGGTGATTTTTCGTCTCCGTCCGGAGGAGGATCAGGCCGATCCGGATATCTTTGCTCGCATTTTTGCTGCGTTGGAGCGGGCGCGTGTGCGCGGCGAGCGCGAGTTGGGCATCACGCTTTACTGGATCTTTGACGCGGTGCGGCACTTCACCATTCCTGAGGCCGAGCGCGTGTTCCGTCTGGCCGCATCAATGCGCAAAGAATACCCATCGATTATCGGGATTGGCCTTGGGGGCGACGAGAGGCAGTGTGGTTCTGCACCGTTTCGAGCGCTCTACCGGGAGGCTGCTGCGGCCGGGTTGCGGCTGACGAACCATGCAGGCGAAACGACCGGCCCGGAGGCAATTCGCGAAGCGCTGGGGATTGGCTCGGAGCGACTGGGCCACGCCGTCTCAGCCATCCAGGACGAGACCCTGATGGAGGAGCTGAAAAACCGCCGGATTCCGCTTGAATTGAACCCCACATCGAACGTCCGCACCGGCGTCTGCCCGGCGCTCGCCGACCACCCCATTCGCCGTTACTTTGATCAGGGCCTGCTCGTCGTGGTCAACTCCGATGATCCGGCTTTCTTCGGCGCAACGGTTGAGGACGAGTACCGGATGGCGCACGACGTACACGGGTTCACGCGCGAAGAACTACAGCGGCTGGCGGAGAATTCCTTTCGAGCCAGTTTCCTTCCGGAAGTGGAAAAGCAGCGCTGGCTTGACCAGATTGATTCCTTTCGGTGAAGCGCTCCTCGGGCTGGCGCTGGACAAACGGCGACGCGGCTGGGTTATCATCGAAGTCATAAGGAGAGTTCCCCATGTCCGACAATCAGCCCCAGGAAACTGCCGTCCCCGCCAGCTACCACGCACTGCGCGCGTTGGGATGGGTCTCGGTCGGACTCGGCATCGCAGCCGTTGGACTCTTCGTGGGAACCGAACTCCGCAAACGCTACCAGTTCAGCCACCGTACGCCCTACGATTACTACTCGAACAGCGACGGGAGCGGCGCAGGCGAGTTCGGGATGGGCGTCTGAGGCAGGCTGCGACGCGCAGCTTTGCCTATTCCTGTTCCTGCTTCCAAAACTGATGGATCGGATTCGTGATTCGTCGCGTAAAGTCTGCGCGATCTGATATTTGAGCGATAAACAGTTCTTTTTATTGATCTTTTAATTTAAATGAGTTTGCTTATTTCTTTTTCCCCGATTGTATTTTTATTGTGCAATTTCATGTACACATTTTCTATATTTTTCGACTTGTTCTGAGAATATGTCGATACTGTCGACATATTTCGTCAGCATCATTCCTTCCCGTTTCTTCTCCTAGTTTTCGTTCCCTATTCTCTGTGGCGCAGAAGTTGTACGAGCGCATGGTTCAGGTAGTAGACCTCGCGTCCAATTTTGATTGGTTTCGATATGCCAAGCGCGGATATTTTCTTGAGGTAGTTGGCGGCTGTCTGTCGTTGCGCGAGCCCCGCGTCGACCAGGAACTGAATTTTGCAATAGGGATTGCTAAAAAGGATTTCGACGAGTTCTCTGGAATAGATGTGTTTTTCGGATTTGCGGATTGTTTCCGAAGCCTTATCCATTGCATCGCAGATACTTTTCGCCAGATCGGTTGTACGGTTCGCGGTCACTTCCACAGCTTGGAGCATGAACAGTATCCACTCCGACCAATTACCGGATTCAGTTACGTCACGCAGGAGCCGATAATAATCCGATTTGTGAGTCAGGATGAAATCCGAGAGATAGAGAATAGGTAGATCGAGAAGACCTTTTTGTACAAGATAAAGAACATTCAGGATTCTTCCGGTCCGTCCGTTTCCGTCGGTGAAAGGATGGATGGCTTCGAACTGATAGTGCATGACGGCCATCCTGATCAGAGGGTCCAAACCGTCCGAGTCGTCGTGAATGAAGGTTTCGAGATTGGAAAGAAGGTCACGGATGAGTCTTTCCCCTTGCGGCGGCGTGTAGATAATCCGGTCCTGGCTGTCCGTGAGAGTCGTGCCGGGAGTGTTCCGTATATCCACCTCAATCCGTCGAAGGGTACGCACCATTTCGACTGCGATGTGAGTACCGAGCGGGCGATGTTTAATGAGGTCAAAACCCAGCCAGACAGCCTCCCGGTATCCGAGAACTTCTTTCACCCCCGGATCGATTACTTTGTCCACATTTGCAACGGCGCGATACAGGTCATCGTTTGTTGTCACGATGCTTTCGATTTCCGAAGACAGACGAGCTTCCTGCAGGACGATACTGTTGACGAGAAGTCTGGGGTTGGGAACGTGGGTCATGAATCCGCGCAGGTTTGCCAGCGCTCTGGCGGAGCGGACAGTTTGGCGAAGGATGTCCGGAGTTTCGATCTGTGCCCTGGGTGGTAACAGCGGAAGATCGTTGTGGGGCTTATGGCTTTCCATCGCAGATGCTTTCCTTGAGGCAGAGAGATCAAATCGCTTTCGTTATGTCTCCAGCAGTGTACCGCCCGCTACAGATCGGTGGAGCGTGATGCGAGCAGCGCCACAGCCCTGGTGACAAACTCGGCCAGCGGCACGGAACCCTGGTCGCCTTTGCCGCGGGTGCGGACGCTGACGGCTTCGGCTTCGGCTTCCTTGTCTCCCATGATCAGAACATAGGGCACTTTCTGGTTGGCAAAGTCGCGAATCTTCCCATTCATCTTCTCGTTGCGGTCGTCCAGATCGACGCGCAGACCCGCTGCTTCAAGTTGAGCCTTGACCTTGCGGGCGTAGTCGTGGTGACGCTCGGCGATGGGCACCAGACCGACCTGGACCGGGGCCAGCCAAAGCGGGAACGCACCCGCATAGTGTTCAATGAGTACACCGAAGAAGCGCTCGACCGAGCCAAAGAGCGCGCGGTGAACCATGACCGGCTGATGCCGCGCGCCATCCTCGCCAACGTACTCGAGTTCAAAGCGCGCGGGCAGGTTGAAGTCGAACTGGACGGTGGAAAGCTGCCAGAGACGTCCGAGCACATCCACCAGTTTGACATCGATCTTGGGACCATAGAAGGCGGCTTCACCGGGGATGGTTTTGTAGGCAATGCCCTTGCGGTCGAGTGCGCGGCGCAGGCCGCCAACGGCCAGCTTCCAGTTTTCGTCCGAGCCTGCATAATGGTCACGATCGTTCTCGTCCCACGTGGAAAGCTCGACCTTGAATTCAGCAAAACCAAATGTGGTCAGAACCGCTTCGGCAAAATCGATGCAGGCGACGACCTCATCCTCGATCTGCTCCGGGGTGCAGAAGATGTGGGCATCGTCCTGGGTAAATCCGCGGACACGCAAGAGGCCGTGCATGGTGCCGGAGCGCTCGTAGCGGTAGACGTTGCCCAACTCTGCAAGGCGCACGGGCAGGTCACGGTAGCTTTTGGGCGAGTTTTTGTAGATGAGAATGTGGCCGGGGCAGTTCATCGGCTTCAGCCGATATTCTGCGTCATCCAGCTCCATCGGGGTATACATATTGCCCGCATAAAAGCCTTCGTGGCCGGAGATTTTCCATAGCTCGCGACGCATGACGTGCGGCGTATAGACGAGCGAGTAGCCGCGGTGGATGCACTCCTCACGCATCCAGTCTTCCATGACCTTGCGGATCATGGCCCCCTTCGGATGCCAGAAAATCAGTCCAGAGCCAGCCACTTCCTGAATGCTGAAGAGGTCGAGTTGTCTGCCAAGGACGCGATGGTCGCGTTTGGCAGCTTCCTCCAGACGGGCGAAGTGCGCATCCATCTCTTTGTGGGAAAAGAATGCAGTGCCATAGATGCGCTGAAGCTGGGGATTTTTTTCATCGCCGAGCCAGTAGGCTCCAGCCAGACTGAGCACCTTGACCGCCTTAACGCGACCCGTAGAGGGCACGTGTGGGCCTCGGCAGAAATCCACGAAGTCTCCGTTGCGATAGAAACTGACCTCTTCGCCGGGCTGTGTGAAGCGCGTGACAAAGTGAGTTTTCATGAACTCGCCTTCGCGATCAAATTCAGCCAGGGCCTCGTCGCGTGGGCGTGCTTCACGCACAAATGGCTCATCGCGCGCAATCACCTCGGCCATCTTTGCCTGGATAGCGGCGAGGTCCTCAGGTGTAAATGGTTTCTCGCGATAGAAGTCGTAAAAGAAGCCGGAGTCGGTAGCCGGGCCGTGGCCCAGCTTCGTCTCTGGAAACAGCGCCAGGACAGCGGTAGCCATCACATGTGCCGC
>JAJZHE010000083.1 GCA_021804655.1 Acidobacteriota bacterium | reverse complement strand
CATCGACGGCAAGGCGTAGCGTGGCACGCGCGAGGCGGGCAAAGCGACTCTGGTGCATATGGTTTCAGCCTGGACCGAGACCAATGGGCTGGTGCTGGCACAACGCAAGGTGGATGAAAAATCCAATCAGATCACGGCCATTCCAAAGTTACGAGCGGCTCTGGAGTTGAACGGAACTGTGGTGACCATCGATGCGATGGGTTGCCAGCGGGATATTGCCGAGGAGATCGTCGGCAAAGAGGCCGACAACGTACTGCCGGTCAGGGAGAATCGAGGCCATCTGCTGGAGGAGATCAAGGACTCGTTTCAGATGCTCGTTGCCGATGCGGTGCAAACGGAAATCGACTGCGCTCATGGGCGCGTGGAACGGCTTCGCTGCTCGGTAATCGCCGACCTGAGTCTGATCGAAAAAGCAGCAGAATGGCAGTCTTTACAGGCGCTGGTGCGCATCGGGTCGGAACAGTGCCACAAGGCCACGGGCAAAAGCGAGCGTGCGATTCGCCATTACATCACGAGTCTCGGCCCCGACGCCAAGCGGCTCAACTCGGTGATCCGTCAGCACTGGGGTATCGAAAACAAACGACACTGGGTACTCGATGTGGGCTTCGGTGAAGACCTTGACCGGAAACGACAGCAGAACTCGGCTCAAAACTTCTCGTGGCTCAATCACATGGTACTCAACCTGCTCCGCCAAGACAAAACCTGGAAACTCGGAATCAAAGGAAGACAACTCAAAGCTGGCTGGAACAATGACTGAGCGTGTTTCATATATACCTTGGTGGCTTCGTAGCGGTTCGTCAGCCCCGCATTGATCGCGGGTTTGATACGGGCGGATTCAGGCTTTTGTTTATTTATGAAACACGCTCAACCTGCTACAACTGCTGGCCAATTAAGATGTGTCGGCCCTGGGATTCGACGGTGCCGAAGCCGTTCCGGAACGCTTCCGCGCCGATCCCGATTCGACTCCGCCGATCCCAGTTTCTTACTTCGTTTTTCTTGCCCCACCCTGCGGGTAGTTCACACGCATCGTCAAAATCTCATACGGTTTAATGCCGACCTTCACCGCATCGCCCTCCATCGCGAGCGGTGCGCCTTCCGGCTTCTCCATCATGTTCGTCACCGTCGCCCCGCTTGCACCCGTCGGAACATGCACGGTGACGGTTGCGGCCTTGCCTGCCCACTCATACATGCGCAGGATCAACCCATTCCCGTCCGGCACATTTCCGTTCAGTCCGTCGCCATCTTCGGCTTTTTTCACCGCCGTCAGCACCACATTCTGCCCATCCACCGCCACAAACGAGTGCTCGGCGGGCAACGCGCCGGCATGCGCCGTCGTCACCACGGCGGCCAGTGGATAGTTGTACTCCCAGCCATGCCGCACCGTCAGCGCCTGTTTCCAGTCGCCCGCGTGCGGATAAAGCGCATATCGGAAACGCTGTTCGCCGCGGTCCGCATTCGGATCCGGCCAGGTGGGGGAACGCAGCAAAGTCAGCCGCAGCACGTTGCCCGCGCAATCGTAACCGAACTTCGATTCGTTGATCAGGCTCATGCCCATGCGTCCGTCCGCGCCCGTCAAGTCTGCCCAGCGCTGCGCCGGAACCTCAAATTGCGCTTTTTCCCATGAATTCCGCCGCTCGGTCGTCCGCTGAATGCTGCCAAACGGAATCTCGTAGGTTGCAAATTCGTTCTGCGCAGCCAGCGGAAACGCCGCCTTCAGCAGCACATGCGTCTCGTGCCAGTCGATCCGGTTGTCCACATCCACTTCGTCGGTCTCCGGCGTCAGCCGGATCGTCTGGATAAACCGTGAGCTTTGCCATGTCCGCGCGACCTTCACCGCCTGCCCGCTGGCCTCCGCCGTCACCGCATCCACCATCGTCAACTCCGTCGGCTTCTGGTCCAGCGTACCGGGGTCGATATTCCACGCGTCGTAATCCCTGGGCGTGTCCTTGAATGCCTGCAACTCGTTGCCGCATGCGCCCGCTGCCAGCGTCTCGGCCTGCGCCTGCTTGTCATACAGGCTCGTGATACATCCGTTGACCTTGCTGATCTTCACGCGCAAACGCGCATTCTCCAGCACAAAATCGCCGCTGTCTTCGCGCAGGGTCTTCGCCGCATCGGCATTTGCCGCAGCCGCGGGTTTCACCCAAAGCACCTTGTAGCCCAGCGCGGGCACGTTCTGCGCATCGATCCGCAAGGTCGTCATCCCCGTCGCCGGATCGCGTCGTACCACGTGTGCTGCTGCAAACATCGCGCCGTTGCCCACCACGGCATAATCGGAAACAGTGCCGCCCGGAGCCATCTGGATCGTCGCCGTCACTTCACCGGATCGCGCCCACCCCAGCGCATTCATCACCACCACCGGAGTTCCGTTGCCTTTCGGCTCCTGTGTATTCACGCGCTCCAGCAGCGTCTGGCGCGCGCCGGCGGTGATCTCATTCGTCGACCAGCGCACCACAGCGTAATCCTTCTGCGCGTCCTTGTAGATCACGCCGATCCCCGATCCCGCCGCCAGGTCGTGAAACTGGTTGAAGAGCACTTTTTTCCAATCCTCGGTCAGCTCGGTCGCCGGATACGCGCGTCCGTCCAGCCAGGCCATCGACGACCACTTTTCGGCGTTCAGAACCTCTTCGCTGCTCTCGCGCATGCTGCGCTTGTGCTGGGCCTGTGTCGTCATCACGCCGCGGTGATATTCAAAATACAGCTCGCTCTTCCACGTCGGAATGCTGATCTTGCCCGGCACCTCCGGCGGAGCGACATAGCCCTTGGCGATCGAGGTGTAATCCCACGTCCGGCTCTCCGGCGCAATCTCCTTTTCCACCTTCTGGAAGTACGGCAGCGCCGTGCCAAACTCGATCTTCGGCGTCACGGTCGCCGTCGAATTTGCCGGTGCTGCTCCGTCCGAAGACCAGTGGAATCCCTCGTCCAGAATCGCCCGCGTCGGCCCTCCGCCGTGATCGCCAATTCCATATAGGTCCATCATGTCGTCCATGCCTGTCGCCCGCTCGCGGGCCGTCTTCAGGTCCTGCGCCAGACGCACCGGGTTCAGGTTGTCATTTGCATAGTCGTGAGGAAAATACGCCAGCACCTTCGACCCATCCGGCGACTCCCACCAGAAGAGCTTGAACGGCAGTTGGTTCGTGTCGTTCCAGGCCATCTTCTGGGTCACAAAATAATCCACGCCGCTCTTCTTGTAGATCTGCGGAAGCTGCCAGTTATACCCGAACGAATCCGGATTCCAGCCCACGCGCACATCCACGCCATACGCCTGCTCATACCATCGCTTGCCCACCAGCAGTTGCCGCACCAGCGACTCGCCATCCGGCAGATTCAGGTCCGGCTCCACCCACATGCCGCCCACCACCTCCCAGCGGCCTTCGTTGATCCGCTGCTTGATCTCGGCGTTCATCTCCGGATACTTCTGCGCGATCCACTCGTTGTACGCCGCCGCCGACTGTGTATAGGTGTAGCGCGGATACTCATACATCAATTGCAGCGCCGTCCCGAAGGTGCGCTTCACCACGTCCACCGTCTCGGTCCACGGCCACAGCCACGCCGCGTCAATATGCGAATTGCCTGTCAGGTGCCAGGTCGCCGTCTGCAGGATCGGTTTCAGCGTCTCCAGTTCATGCTGCGCCTTCATCAGCGAGGCATCGAACGCATGCTGATCGCCCGCAGCCAGCGCATGCAAATCCACGCTCGCAACCGCCTGGTTCAACTCCGTTTCGCTTGTCTTGTCTGCCGGGGCCAGGCTGGGCAGCAGCAACGCAGCCACCTCGATCTCCTTGCCCAGGTCCACGGGATTCGGCCTCGACTCCGGGAAATCCACGCGCATCGTCGCACCCTGAAATGTCTTGTCATCCACGGTATGCAGCAGCTTCACCGCCACCATGACGCTTTCCCCGGGCTGCGCATCGTCAAACAGCACCACCGGCTCCAGATCGTCGCCCAGCGCCACGCGCCGACCGTTGAAGTAGAGAATCTGCGGCATCGGTCCATTGGCCGAAGCATGAAACTGGAACCAGATGCGCGCGCCCGTCAGATCATAGCCATCCAGCGTCTTCGGCACCGTGATCCGTTCGCGAAACCACACCGCATCCTTCGGCGCTTTTGTCTTCGGCAGCTTCGTTTGCCAACCGCTGTCATCGAGCTTCGCATCTTCCCCATGCGCCAGGTCGCCGGCATGCATGCGCCATGCGCCATCCGGCAACTGACCCAGGTTGCTCAGCGTCGTAATCGCCGTCTGCCTTGCCTCAGGCTGGGTCGCCAGCCAGGCCTTGTTGGAGCTTTGCGCGCCAGCGGCCGCACTCAACACCACACCGGTTGTCAGCAGCGCAGAGGCCAGAGAAAGCGGCAACAACCACCTTCCACGCAACCGGCTCACGGACGACTTGACGCGCATACTCAGGGTTCGGTTTTCATCTGTGGTCTTACTCAGGACGGCAGCTTCAGGAAGCAAAAAAATCATGGCGAGGAAATCCTTTACAGAAATCTACCGGCCCATCCTATCACTTCCACAACGCCCGGCTCACAGCTCGCGGCCTGCCCACATCCACAGCACAGGCCTCGACGGGAAATCCAGGCGCCCAGGTGCGCATGGCCAGCCAAACAGCTACCATGGAAGGAGTCCCTGTTGGCTGGAAGGTGAGGCTGCCCTTGCACCGCGAAGTTGATCTGACGCGGCTGGAGTCCGTTCTCGAACATCGCTTCCTGCGCCGCGATCTGCTCGTGCTTGCGCTCACGCACCGCTCGCTGGGCCACGAACGCGCCCCGGACGCTCTTCAACTTCCTGGCCAGGACAATGAACGGCTGGAGTTTCTGGGCGATGCCGTGCTGGGCATGGTCGTCTCCGAGGCCATCTTTGCCCTGAATCCAGACTGGCAGGAGGGCGAACTGACGCGCGTCAAGGCACATCTGGTCAGCCGAAAACACATGGCAAAGGTGGCTGCATCCATTGCGCTCGGCGAACATCTGCTGCTGGGCAAAGGCGAAGAACGCACCGGCGGCCGCCGCAAGACCACCCTGCTTGCCAACGCCATGGAGGCCGTCCTCGCCGCGCTTTATCTCGACGGCGGCTACGAGGTGGTACGTCGTTTCGCCGAGCGCTGCATCCTGGGTGAAACAGCTCGCAATCTTGCCGCTCAGATTCAGATTGATGCCACACTCGGCGACGCCAAATCCGCGCTTCAGGAACAGTTGCAGGCTGCTCATTGCGGCACCCCCGTCTACACCGTGGAGCAGGAGACCGGACCGGATCACCGCAAACATTACGAGGTCATGTTGCGTATTCGACGCGCCGATGGCTCGCTCACAGATGCTGTCACGCGCGGCCTCGGGAGCACCAAAAAGAAGGCCGAGCAAGAGGCGGCGCGCATCGCACTGGAGCAGATCGCTGCCACCAATATCGCCGCCTTTGCAGACTCGGTGACAAAATCATGACCGCCGTCAACATCCCCATCGGATCCGCTGCTCCGGTGGCTCCTGATCGACCGGCGTCAGCCTCCGCGCCCAGGGTTCATCCGCCGAGGACTCATGGTCCAGCCGAAGCCTTGCTTTCGCTTCTGCGCAGCGCCTTGATCGCGCTCTTTGCCGTCACCTTCATCGTGCAGCCGGTCGTCATCCCTTCGGAAAGCATGGAGCCGACGCTGCTGGTCGGCGATTTTCTGCTGGTCAACCGCATCGCACTGGCTCCTGCCGGTTTATGGTCCGGCCTGCTCGCCTACGCGCAGCCTGCCCGTCAGCAGATTGTCACCTTTCGTTCAGCGCAACACCCCAGGGAATATCTCATCAAGCGCATCGTCGCTGTGCCCGGTGACCGGCTGCGCATCGTCGCCGATCACGTCTGGATCAACGGCCACCCACTCCCTGAGGCGTATCTGGCAGCAGAACCGGTTTCCGCGCAAGCCGCGCTGGCGAATTTCCCCTCCACCGCCTACTCCGACCCGCGCATGGACGTGAGCTGGTGGCGATCCATGCAGCCTCTGATCCACGCCAACGAACTGACCGTCCCTGCGGGAAAATACTTTGTGCTGGGCGACAACCGCGCCCACAGCCTGGATTCGCGTTACTGGGGCCTGGTCAATCGCGATCAGATCATCGCCTCGCCGGTACTCGTCTATTTTTCCCTGCGCCCTTCACGACTTCCCGGCCAATCCACCGCGGCGGTCCCGGCGCATGCCAGTGGCGTTGCAAATGATAGACTCGGACACGACGACAGTTTCGTAGCGCCCATCAAAAACGAGGTTCGCTGGTCTCGGCTTTTTCGCATTGTGCGCTAGCGGTCAACAGATTTTGTTGCAGGAAAGAACAACAGCGGAAAGCGATCCATGACTCCTCCGAAACGACTGAAACAGCAGGCCGCGGAAATGCCTCCAGCGCAGTCTGGCGCACAGGTGGCGGGCGCATCGGCACAAGCGGCGGAGACTCCGCTGGAGTCTCTTGCCGGCATGTGTTCCGTTCTGGTGATCGGTCTGTTCGTGCTCACCTTCATCGCGCAGAATTTTGTCATTCCCTCCGGCTCCATGGAGAAGACCCTGCTGGTCGGCGACCATCTCATGGTGGATCGCATCACGCTGAGTCCGCCAACCCACTGGATGCCGCTTGTCCACTATCGTGAGCCGCGCCGAGGCGACATCGTCGTCTTCCTCAAACCCGGCAACCCGGATATGTATCTCGTCAAGCGCCTCATCGGCGTTCCCGGCGACCACATTCACCTGCGCAACGGCGTCGTCATCCTCAACGGCGTCGCGCAAAACGAACCCTACGCCCGGCTCGGGCCGGAAGATACGTACTCGCCTTACATCGACGATTTTCCCTCGGTTTCGCCCTTTGACTCCGGCGACGTCACCACCGAGTGGGCCGTCGATCTGGCCAATCACGTCCAGGGCAACGATCTCGTCGTGCCGCCCGGCATGTATTTCATGATGGGCGACCATCGCCACAACAGCCTGGACTCGCGTTTCTGGGGCTTTGTGCCGCGCGCAAACATCGTTGGCAGGCCGTTGTTCAACTTCTGGTCCTTTGTCACGCCCGACGATCAGATGGACAAGACCGGCATCGGCGACCGCATCGCCTGGATGACGCACATCGTCACCCACTTCATCCCCGACACGCGCTGGAAGCGAACCTTTCATGTGGTGCGGTAAAGCATGAACGATCTCCCCGCCAAACCCGCCTGGCGATGGATGCGCACAAGACTGCGACTTTGGATGGTTCTCGGCGCGGTGATAGCGCTTCTGCTGCTCGCGCTGTTTCTTCCTTCGCTGCTCAGCGTCAGTCGCTATCAGCGCACCATTACAACAGCCATGGCCCGCTCCGTCGGTCGTCCTGTTCATCTGTCCGGCGTGGAGTGGCGCCTGCTGCCCACCCCCGCCTTCATCCTGCACGATCTCACGGTCAGCGAAGATGCCTCCTTTGGCGCGGAGCCGATGCTGACGGCGCGCACCGTCGTGGCTTCCGTCAATTTTCTCTCGCTGTGGCGCGGGCGGCCGGTCTTCAGTCGCATTCAGGTCGATCAGGCCAGCCTCAATCTGGTGCGGAACGCCGCCGGACGCTGGAATCTGGAAGCGCTGCTGAGTGGCCAGGCCCAGCATCTTGCCGGTTCCAAACCGGGCGGGCGCTCCCACGCGCTGCCCTACCTGGAAGCTACCGAATCGCGCCTCAATCTCAAGTCCGGCTACGAAAAAAGCCCCTATTCCCTCGTCAACGCCGACCTGTCCTTCTGGCAGGATCAGCCCGGCAAGTGGCGCATCCGTCTGCGCGGCGAACCGGTCCGCACCGACATTGCTCAAAGCGGCGACAGAACACAGGACGCCGGTGAAATCCGGCTGGAGGGCAGCGTGCAATCCGCCGCTACGCTGCGCCAGATGCCTGTCCACCTCCAACTTGCCTGGCGCAACGCGCAGCTTGGTCAGCTCTCTCTGCTGCTGCTGGGCGATGACGCCGGATGGCGTGGCAATCTGACCGCCGACGTGGACGTGCTTGGAAACGCCGAGAGTGCAGCCATTCAAGGACGGCTGCGCGCCACCGGTGTCCATCGCGTGGAGTTTGCTCCAGCCGTGCCGCTTGATTTCGACTCCAACTGCGGCCTCACTTACCTGCACTCCACGCGGGCCGTGCATCAGCTCCACTGCGACACCAGCATCGGCGACGGCCATCTTCTCTATGCCGCCGAAATGCCCGCCAGCACGGAACACACCGCGCGCCAGCAAACCATCACCCTGCAAAAACTTCCCGCCCAGGCTGTGTTGGACCTGATCCGCACCATGCGCAGCGACTTTGCCCCAGGCATCACTGCCGCAGGCACTCTGAACGGACAGCTTCGCTTCGCGCCTGCGCTTCCGGCATCCGCGCACCCCGCCCGCACTCACACTGCAAGCCATATTCCACGATCATTCGGAGAACGTGAGCCACACGAAGCGACTTCAGTGACAACATCCGTGGATCCATCCATCTGGACCGGCTCGCTTAGCCTCACAGATGCAGTCCTCCGCGGCAGCGGATTCCCCCAACCCTGGCTACTGCCGCGCATTCAGGTCACGCCCGATGCCTCCGGCACGCTCACTGCGCGCGTTCCTGTTCCGGTCTGCGCCAGCGTAAAAACCACCTCCGGCGATTTGCACTCAGGTACTCCTGCCTCAAGCGCTGCTGCCGACTGCTTCGCCGCGCTTGACCTGACTCCAGTCGGCTACAGCGTTCAGATCACGGGTCTGGCCTCGCTGCCGCGCCTGCGCTCCTGGGCCACAGCCCTCGGCGCTGGCTCCGTGTTTCCCGTTGGATTCGACCAGGGAACCGCCGAGATGCATCTGCAAGCTGCCGGGCCATGGATTCATTCCGCCGCGCTCACCGATGCTGCCGCACTCCCTCTCACCGGCTCGCTCCATCTGCACAACGCGCGCTGGACGCAGGCTCCGCTTTCGCTTCCCGTCCTGATTCCGGACGCCACGCTCAGCCTCAATCCCACCTCGGTTGCGTTGCGCGGCACCGTCAGCAACGGCTCGCTGCGCGCCACCATCGACTATCTCCAGCCCATCGACGGCACCGCAAGCGTTCCGTCGATTGCTCTTCACTTTGACCATCTGGATGCTGCCGCCGTCGAGCACACGCTTGCACCAACCAACGACAACACCGGCCTCTTCGCGGCCATCGCCAGCCGCGTTCATCCGGAAGCCGCGTCCATCTGGCCGCCCATGCGCCTCACCATCCAGGCGAACACCTTCACTCTGGATCGCCTCACGCTCACTCATCTCACCGCAGAAGCGCATCGCGGTCCAGACGATCCCGCACATCAGATGAAGCTGGATTCACTCGACGCTTCGCTCTTTGGCGGTCATCTGATGGCCACGGGCACAGTGGAGACGATGGATCGGGACGACGGTGGCCAGCGCTATCAGATTCACCTGAATGCCCGCGACCTCCAGTTTGCGCCCCTGGCCGCGCTCATGGATGCTGGATTGACTGGCTCTGGATGGACCGGCGGCCATATCTCCGGCATCGCCGACGTCACCACGCAGGGCAACACAGAAACGCAGTGGATCAACTCCGCCACCGGCTCGCTCCACTTCGACTGGACCCACGGCAACCTCGGCAACTCCACCAGCACTGTCGCCAAAGCCGCTTCCGGAGCCATTTCCGAGGCCATTTCCGGTGCCTTCGATCACTGGACCGGCCAGGCTACCCTGCGCGCCGGTCTCCTCACCCTGGACGCAAACACATTCACCCGCCACGGCCACACCGAAGCTCTCACCGGCACTCTGACAACCGGCGGCGCAGTGCAACTTTCCCGCTCAGCCCGCAAGCCCTGATCTCAAGCCCTGATCTTTCGTACACCTCAAGGAGCCAAACCCATCATGCTGGAGCTGTACTGCAAAGGATTTCTCTTCGACATGGACGGCGTGCTCATCTCCTCGCTTGGCTCCGTCGAACGCTGCTGGCGCACCTGGGCGCTCGAACACGATGTCGATCCTGCGCTCGCCATCCGCACCGCCCATGGCTGCCGCGCCATCGAAACCGTTCGCAAGCTTCGCCCCGATCTCGACGACCAGGCTGAACTGCGCCGTATCGAAGACCTCGAAGTCGCCGACCAGGAGGGCGTTACCGTGCTCGCTGGAGTTCCTGCGCTGCTGGCTGCTCTGCCTGCGGAGCGATGGACCGTCGTCACCAGCGCCACGGAGCGTCTGGCCCGCGTTCGCCTGGCTGCCGCCGGGCTGCACGTGCCGGATCTCTTCATCACCGCCGATCAGGTCACACAGGGCAAGCCCGATCCCGAACCATATCTCCGCGGAGCCGCGCTGCTCGGCCTCGACCCCGCCGATTGCATCGTCTTCGAGGATTCAGGCTCCGGAGCCATTGCCGGTCGCGCTGCCGGCGCCACCGTTGTCGCCACGCTGTTTTCTCACACCTCGGAAGAACTGCATGCCGCGCACCATCTGGTCGGCGATCTCACGGCCGTTCATGTGGCCTGGATGCAGGAGTCTTCCAGCTTTCGCGTCGGCCTCGAATCGCTCCCGCGCGCCTGATTCATCGCTTCTTCAGCCGCGCGCTCGCAACACCATCTCCACGCGCCTGCGATCCGCCTCGGTATCGACGCCGATCGTGTCGCCTTCGGCCAGGCCCACATAAAGATCGATGCCGTTTTCCAGCATCCTCAGTTGCTCCAGCCGCTCGGCCAGCTCCAGCGGCGAGGGCTTCAGCCGCGCAAATGCCTCCAGAGCCTCCCTCCTGTAGGCATACAGCCCCAGATGCTTCCACCGCTCCACGCTGCTGGTCTGGCTGCCCATCCCATCGCGATCAAACGGAATCGTCGCGCGCGAAAAATACAACGCCCGCCCATCCCGCGCCATCACCACCTTCACCGCATTGGGATTCGCCACATCCTCTGCCGGGCAGGGCACAGCCACCGTGCCCACACGCACCTCGCCGCGCACAAACAAGGCCAGCAGCGGCGCAAAATGCTCCGGCGTCAGCAGCGGCTCGTCGCCCTGAATGTTCACGTAAATTTCGGCATCGATCTGCTGCGCAACTTCACAGACCCGGTCACTGCCGCTGGCGCACTCCGTCGAGGTCATCACTGCCGGAATCCCCCGCTCCGCGCAGGCCAGCCTCACTTCGTCGGAGTCGGTCGCCACCACCACCTCATCCATCTGCCCGCTGTCCACCGCCGCCCGCCACACCCACTCGATCATTGGCCGCCCGGCAATGTCCAGCAGCACCTTGCGCGGCAGTCGCGTCGAGCCAAGCCGCGCCGGAATTACACCCAGAGTTTGCATTCCATCATTTTATGACCTGCTTCGCCGTCAAAGTTCCGATCATGGTTCCGCCCCCAAGGGCAAACGCATGAACATCAACTGAGTTCGAGACGATCAGCGCGGTAGTTGTCCGAGGTGGTGTGCAACCAGTTTGGCATGCTGAAGGAAAAGAACATGTACGGGAAAAAGGTGTGGGGGATCGAGCGAACGACGTTTGTGATCGGCCCGGACCAGCGGCTGGTGCATGTGTTTCCCAAGGTGAAGCCGGAGGGTCACGCCGAGGAAGTGCTGGCGGCGCTGAAGGGCTGACGGCGGAAAATCATCTCTGCTGTTTTTATTCGAGCATCTTCAAAAGTTCGTCGCGAATGGCTTTTGATTGCTTTCCGTGATGTGCCTCTCGGTGGTGGTTCGGGCAGAGAGCCGCCACATTTTTTATGTGGTCCGCGCCGCTTTCCGATAAAGGGATGACATGGTGGGTTTCAAGGTAGATCCTGCCGTCCAACGTTTTGAATCCAGGACTATTGCAGTATTCGCACTGGCCTGCAGCGCGTTTGAGCACAGCATCTCGTACCCTGTGGTTCCGCTCCCACGCGTTGCCATGGACCTCATGTCTTTCTGGAGGCTGCATTTCTGTGGTTACAAACTGATCAACGTATCTGGAATAGCCCCGCGAATCAATCGACATTTGCCGGAACGTTGATTGTACTTTTCAACGGACCATGGCTCTTGATCAAGAAGCCGGTGAGCCACGCGAGACGGTTTTGACACTGAATCGTTTGAATTCCTCCGGGAACCTTCCCCAATTATCAGGCGAACGGGCCATCCGTTCTCATACGCAGTTTTGATCAGTTCATCCATATCGTGGGCTTTTCTGGAGGCTACATTTCGCGCGTTGACAGACATGGACGTGTCTTTCTTCACGTCCTCGGAATACTTTCCTGGG
>JAJZHE010000082.1 GCA_021804655.1 Acidobacteriota bacterium | reverse complement strand
TCTTGCGACCATACTTCGCAAAACCGGACTGCGATGCAAACGTCTGCTGAAAACGCGCCATTCGCTTCATCCTTATAGTCTATTCAAGAATGACGCAGGCGGCAGACTTGTGCAGAGGTTCCCTAACCGGTCATGGGACGGAGATCGCTGACCTGCGCCACCTGCTCTGGTCCTCGATCGACAATGACACTTCGCGCGATCTGGACCAGATCGAGTGGGCCGAGCAACTCCGCGACGGACGCATGCGCGTGCGCGTCGCCGTTGCGGACGTCGATGGAACCGTCCACCAGAACACCGCGCTGGACGCGCACGCTGAAAGCGAAACCACCAGCGTCTACACCGGCGTCACGGTCTTTCCCATGCTGCCCGTCGAGCTTTCTGAAGGGATGACCTCGCTGAATGAAAACGAAGATCGCGCCGCGCTCATCACCGAGTTCTGCGTCGATCCCAATGGCGTCGTCTCTGACGGCAGCGTCTATCGCGCACTCGTCCGCAATCGTGCTCAGCTCACCTACAACGCTGTCGGTGCGTGGCTTGCCGGCGGCGCCGAGGCTCCGGAAAAAGTGCAGCAGAACGCCGAACTGGCCGACCAGCTCAAGCTCCAGGATGAAGCGGCGCGACACATGGTTGGCAGCCGCTATCAGCATGGGGCACTTGATCTGGAGACCATCGAGACGCGTCCGGTCATGGTGCATGAGGAAGCCGTGAGCCTAGCGCGCCAGTTAAAGAATCACGCCACCAGTCTCATTGAAGAGTTCATGGTCGCCGCCAACGGTGTCATGGCTCGAACCCTCGATGCGGCGCGGATTGCCTCCATTCGTCGCGTCGTTCGCGTGCCAAAACGCTGGGACCGCATTGTGCAGATTGCCGCTGAACTTGGGGTCACGCTTCCTGATACTCCGGACTCCAAAGCACTGAACGATTTCCTGCGCATGCGACGCAAAGCAGACCCCGTGCGCTTCGCTGATCTTTCTCTCACCATCATCAAGCTGATGGGGCCGGGGGAATACGTGATGGTGCGCCCCGACGAAGACTCGCCTGGCCACTTCGGCCTCGCCGTTCAGGACTACACCCACTCCACAGCGCCCAACCGTCGCTTTGCCGACGTTGTTACCCAGCGATTGCTCAAGGCTCATCTGACGGGAGCGCCCACTCCATATTCGGCTGAGCGCCTTGCAGACATCGCCGCGCGCTGCACACGGATGGAGGACAATGAGCGCCACGTTGAACGCGAAATGGCCAAGCGCATCGCTGCCGTCGTCCTGCACAAACGCATCGGCCAGCACTTCAGCGCCATCGTCACCGGCATCTCCCACGCAGGCACCTTTGTGCGCGCGCTCGAACCCCACGTCGAAGGCATGCTCGTGCAGGGTGGTCGTGGATTCGATGTCGGCGACAAACTTCAAGTGCGCCTGGTCAACACCAATCCCGAACGTGGATTTATCGACTTTGCAGCGGTGTAATTTCATGCATCTCACCGATAGCCGAACGGCAAAATGCAACCCGCCGGATACAGTCCGAAAGATGCCCGCCTGATACACTCAAGCGCGTGAAACAACTCATCGTCAACGCCGACGATTTCGGCCTCACGCCGGGCGTCAATCGCGCCATTATTGAGCTTGCGACCGCTGGCTGCCTGACCAGCGCCACGCTCATGGCCGCGGCGCCGGCCACAGACGAGGCCATCCAGCTTGCTCGCCAGACGCCAGCGCTCAGCGTCGGCTGCCACGTTGTCCTGGTGGATGGCGTCTCCTGTCTGGATCGCGCCACGCAGCAACTCTTTCCCTGGATTCATTCCGAGACGGAAGTAGGCCAGTTGCCCGCTACACCCGGCCAGCTATTACGTGCGCTTTTTTCGCACGGCGTCCGCCAAAGTCAGCGCGAAAACTTCCTCGAAGCCGAAGCCTTTGCCCAGATCACGCGTCTGCAACAGGCCGGACTCACGCTCACCCACATCGACACCCACAAACACCTGCACCAGTTCCCTGCCATCCTGCGCCCTGTCCTGCGAGCGGCACGGCGCGCCGGCATCCATCGCATCCGCAATCCCTTCGAGCCACACTGGAGCCAGCGCGCCACACAACACGTTCCTCTGGCTCGGCTTGCCCAGTTCCGCGCACTCCAGCTCTTCCGTGGCAGATTCCATCGCATCGTCGCGCAGGAAGGCTTCACCACCTCGGACGGAGCTGTCGGCGTGCTTGCGACCGGTTCGCTCGACCGCGCCTCGCTGGAAGATCTGCTGGCTGCAATGCCCGACGGACGCTGGGAGCTGGTCACTCATCCGGGCTACCAGGACGCAACGCTGGCACAGATTCGTACGCGCCTTCGCGCCTCGCGGGAGCGCGAAATCGACGCCCTGCATCTCATTGGCGAGGCCCATGGCATCGAACGCATTTCCTTTGGCTCGCCAGCGTTCACTCCCTGAAATTGCCGCGGGAAATTTCAGCCCGAAAGTCTGCGAAAATCGTGCGCGCACGGCAATTTCCCGCATCGTCCACGCATCCTGCTACGTCCAAAGAAAAGCGTCCGTATCCTGCATCGCAGCGATCCGGCCCCGTACCCCAGTCAGAAAGCGGTTCTCATGCGCATTGGCATCACCTGTTATCCCACCTATGGCGGCAGCGGCGTCGTCGCCACAGAACTCGGCATTGAACTCGCTGCCCTGGGCCATGAGATTCACTTCATCAGCTACTCGCAGCCGTTTCGACTCTCCGGGCGCGAAACCGGCATCTTTTATCACGAGGTTCCAGTCTCCAACTACCCGCTCTTCGAGTTTCCGCCCTACGACCTGGCGCTGGCCTCACGCATGGCCGAGGTCGCCGAATACTACGGGCTGGACCTGCTGCACGTTCACTACGCAATTCCTCACTCGGTCAGCGCGCTGCTGGCCCGCCAGATGCTGGCCGCGCGCAATCGCCATCTGCCGTTTGTCACCACGCTTCACGGAACGGACATCACGCTGGTCGGCATGGACCGCTCCTACCTGCCCATCACCCAGCACGCCATCCAGCAGAGCGACGGCGTCACCAGCATCTCCGCCTGGCTGCGCGACAAAACCGTGGAAAACTTTGCCGTCACGCGACCCATCGAAGTCATCCACAACTTCGTCAACTGCGACCTCTACCAGCCCATCCGCGACGCGGACCAACGCGCCGCGCTGCGCCAGCCGCTGGCGGCGCCGGATGAGTTTCTGCTCATGCACCTTTCCAACTTCCGCCCGGTCAAGCGCATCGCCGATGTCATCCAGACCTTTGCCCGCATCGCACGGCAACTTCCCGCGCGCCTGGCGCTCATCGGCGACGGGCCGGATCGCTCCACTGCCGAGTGGCTGGCGCACTCCCTGAATATTCACGACCGTATCCACTTTCTGGGCAAGCAGGATCGCGTCCATGACCTGCTGCCGCTGGCTGACCTGTTGCTGATGCCCAGTGAAAACGAGTCCTTTGGCCTGGCTGCGCTGGAAGCCATGGCCTGCCAGACACCCGCCATCGCCACGCGCGTCGGCGGCGTTCCAGAGCTGATCACAGACGGTGACGACGGATTGCTCTTTGCCATCGGCGATGTCGATGCGATGGCAGAGTCCGCCGTCGCGCTGCTTCGCGATGCCGAACGCCATGCCGCCATGCGCTGCGCCGCGCGTAAAACTGCGCAGGAGCGTTTCTGCTCCACGCGCATCATTCCTCGCTACGTCGATTTCTATCGTTCGATTGTCGGCTGATCCTCGGCCGCATCCGCTATCGGAATCGTGAGACTCACACGCGTTCCACGTCCCGGCCTGGACTGAACATGAAAATGCGCCTCCGCGCCATAGAGCATTTGCAGCCGGTCACGGACCAGCTTCATTCCAATTCCCGTGCCCCGGCCCATCGCAAGCTCCGCCATGCCCACGCCATCGTCTTCCACTTCGATCAACAGTCCATCCGCACTGCACCGGCTGCGCAGAGTAATGGTGCCACCGGCGATGCGAGGCTCCAGCCCATGTTTGATCGAGTTCTCCACCAGCGGCTGCAACAGGATGCTCGGCACGCGCGCATCCAGTGCTCCCGGCTCAATCTCCTTGAGCACGCGCAGCTTTTCCCGGCCAAACCGCACGATCTCAATCTCCAGATAATCTTCGGTAAATTGCAGCTCTTCGCGCAGCGGCACCAGCGTGTCGTGGTCCTTGAGCATCGCCCGCAACAGACTGGCCAGCTTCAGAATCATTACCCGCGCCTCATCCGGCCTTTGCCGCACCAGCGACCCGATTGAGTTGAGTGTGTTGAAGAGAAAATGAGGATTGATCTGCCGCTGCAAAGCGTCCAGTCGCGCCTCCAGCAACAGCCGTTTCTGCTCCTCCAGCTTCATCTCCACGCGCAACACATTCCACATCTTCAGCCAGATGCCGACCACCACCGGCGCGCTCACCCAGACCAGCGCGCGCAGCCACCAGGCATCCGTCCGCAGCGCAAAGATGCGCCGCGGAAACTCCCACGCCAGCCAGGAATGGACCGCCTCCATGCCGACGATCAGCAGCAACAGCAAAATCTGCCGGTCTACCTTCGGCTGACGCAGATTCCGGCGCACCCAGCGCCACAGGCTCAGATCCACAAACGGCGTAAACGACCAGATCTCTTCCTGCTCGATCACCATGCCGGCGATGCCAGCCACCATCCCCACCGAAAGCAGAAACGGCAGCGCCAGATACTCGCGGTGCAAGAGCGCAGGCACAGCCATCACCATCGCGCTCAGTATCGCCCATCCCGGTCCCACCAGCAGGCCCACCAGCGTAACCGTCTCCAGCGACATATCCGCTGCCAGAAAGTTCGGCACCTCGATGCGCGCCCACACGCCAAGCGTCAGCGGCACCAGCACAAAGGCCAGCATCTCCACCGTCTCCAGAGGAGTCCGCCGATGCGCCAATAGCCGACGCTGGAAGGCTCGCGACCGGCCCACCGCGCTTGCCACCGAAGCAGCAATGCCCAGCTTCACCAGCAGCGTAATCAAAATCAGCTTATGATCAGCCACGCCTTCACTCCTGCGCCGCATCGACGGCCTGCCATGCTGCACCAGTCCGTCCGACTAGAGCGTGTTTCATCAATAAACGAAAGCCTGAAACCGCCCATATCAGACCCGCGATCAAAGCGGGGACGACGAACCGCGGCGAAGCCACCGAGAAATATATGAAACACGCTCTACGCTCTGCCATCCAGCGTACCTCGAATCCCCGTGCGTTTCCGCGCATCTTACAATGAGATCATGTCGTACACCAGCGTACAGAAAAAAGCCGAAGCCGATTTCCCCACCCGCTGGGGCCACTTCCGTATCCTCGGCTTTGAAGGTCTTCCAGCCGAACATGCTCCCGGCTGCTCGCCCGATCCAACGGCGCAGATCGATGGTCTGGTCGCGCTTGTCCACGGAGACATTCACGCCGCGCCGCCCATCGTCCGCATCCACTCCCAGTGCCTCACCGGCGATGTCTTCGGCTCCCAGCGCTGCGACTGTCGCGCGCAGCTTGAACTGGCGCTTCAGCGCATCACCGCCGAAGGCTCCGGCCTGCTGCTCTATGAGCAGCAGGAGGGTCGCGGCATCGGCCTTATGGCCAAGCTCCAGGCCTACCAGCTCCAGGACCAGGGGCGCGATACCGTCGAAGCCAACCTTGAACTCGGCTACGCAGCCGACTGCCGCGGTTACGAGCTGCCCGCGGCCGTTCTCCATCTGCTGGGCGTCTCCGCCGTGCGCCTGATGACCAACAACCCGGAGAAGGTCGCTGCTCTGGAGTTGGCTGGCATTCGCGTCACCGAGCGCATCTCCGCCGAGGTGGAACCGCTCGACACCTTCCGCCGCTATCTCGAAACCAAGCAGCAGAAGATGGGCCATATTCTGGACGAGCTTCCACGCATCTCCTGATCGCAGGCCACAACAGGGATCCCGAGGTTGCCCATTTCCGGGTCACCGTGCGGCGTGCACCAGCTTCGCCGTCGTCACCAGTTGTCCCACATGCCGCTGCGTATGGTCGGCCACATGCACCAGCAGCCCGCCCACCGTCGTCGGCAGATGTCTGCGCCCCACGCCGCGCGGCGTGGCCGCGTCCACATGCGCCAGGGCAATCACCCGAAGCATCCCGTCCTGCAAGCCTGTGTGGAACTCGGCTTGCAGCGCATCCGTTGTTCCCGGCTCGCCTTCACTATGCAGCGCCAGTAATTGTCCTTCACTGAGCTGACGCCCTTCGGCATAGCTCAGCAGCCGGTCCACGCTGCGCGCCATGTGCCGCATCTGCCAGGCGATGGAGGGCAACCCCATCGGCTGCCGATTCAGTTCCTCTTCGCTCAGCTCTGCCGTCCATCGCTGCGCGTCTTCTGCGGCCAGTTCCAGCGCATGCACCACCGCGCGCGCCAGCGCCGGAATTTCGCTATGTGTCCCACGCAACCAGGGTTCAGGCTGATTTGCCGACACTGCCGATTTCGGCGCTGCCGCTGCTTCGGGCTTCACGATTGCTTCACGCGCACCACGGTGATCTTGGCAAATCCTTCTTCAAAGTCCGGCGCTTTCAGCTTTTCCGCCATGCGCCGCATCGCCTCGTCGCTCACCGGTCGGTCGCGCTGCGCATTCCGCTCGATGCACACCTCCAGCGGCACGTCGAAGTACACTGCCTGCACCTCGTAGCCAAAGCTCTGCGCCATCTTGATCCACTGCCTGCGCTCATGCGCGGAGAGATTCGTCGCGTCTACATAATTCCATGGCATCTTCGCAATCAGCCGCGCCCGCAACAGGGAACGCAACGTCGCAAACACCAGCCCCTGATAGCGCTGTTCGGTGATGTCGTCAAACAGAATTGTCCGCAACATATCGCTGCTGAGCGGCGTCACGCCACGCCGTTTGTACCAGGTGGTTTTGCCCGAACCCGGCAGCCCGATCGTCAACACCACATGTCCCTTCGGTTCCTGGCTCGTAGTGCCTTCGGCAGCGCCCGTAGCAGCGGTCGGCGACTCCGGCTGCGTCTCCACTTCCATCCGCCTGCGCGGCTCAGGCTCGGCTGGTCGCCTCTGCGGCACGGGTTCGGAACGTCGCGCGGGCCGTGCTGTGCGTGGAGCATCGGTCTGCGGAGTTCGCGACGCCAACGACTCCACTTCTCGCGCTGCAATCGGGTCCTCAACCTTTGTCTGTGTCGGCTCCTGCATATAGCTGGGACTCAGGGGCCGCGGCTGGTTTGCGGGAATCTCCCGCCCGGTTTTGCCTGTTGCTTCAGAGGTGTTTGGTTCACGTCGGGAGCGTCTTCGCATGTTTCTTCCTGGCTTTTTCTGGAGTCGCCGAAACCAGCAAGCTGGTTTCGGTCCTGCGCATCGCTATGGAATGTTCATTCCGCACACGCTGCGCCGGTCCGTTTTCTCCTGCCATTATCCCACGCACCTTGTCGGCCTTGATCCTCGTTCCACGGGCAACCCGCGCAGCCGGGACAATCTCCGTCACCCCCAACCGCAAGCATTTTTTTGCCCTTTCATCGGAACAAAATCGCTTTCATGCAATTGACAACAGTGATATTCTGATGAGTTTGGTGGTGTCCCCGAAATCATGTCCAGGCTGCATCGGGTTTCTCGCTCCGGCAAACGCGCGGTTATCGGCTCTCATCCTTTGGCTCCAGAAACTTTTATCCAACTCTCAACCCCAACAGCACACACCTAAACCATCACAAACCTAAAGGAGATCCTTCATGGCAGTTAAGGTTGGCATCAACGGATTCGGCCGCATTGGCCGCAACGTCTTTCGCGCCGCAATGGGTAACCCTGAAATTGAATTTGTCGCCGTCAACGACCTCACCAGCCCTGCGATTCTCGCGCATCTGCTCAAGCATGACTCTATCCTCGGCAACCTGCACAACGAGATCACCGCTGGTGAAGACTTTATCGCCGTCGATGGCAAGAAGATCAAGGTTTACGCGGAGCGCGACCCTGCCAAGCTCGACTGGGCTTCCGTCGGCGCTCAGATCGTCGTCGAGTCCACCGGACACTTCACTGACGCCACCAAAGCCAAGGCTCACCTCGGCTCCACGGTCAAGAAAGTCATCATCTCCGCTCCGGCCACCAACGAAGACATTACGCTGGTGCTTGGCGTGAACGAAAGCAAGTACGATGCGGCAAAGCATAACGTGATCTCGAACGCTAGCTGCACGACGAACTGCCTGGCTCCTCTGGTGAAAGTGCTGATGGAAAACTTCGGCATCGTCAGCGGCATCATGACGACAATCCACAGCTACACCAACGATCAGGTGATCCTCGACTTTCCTCACAAGGATCTGCGCCGCGCGCGCGCTGCTGCATTGAACATGATCCCCAGCTCGACCGGCGCAGCCAAGGCGCTGAAGCTGGTGATCCCGGAGACGGCAGGCAAACTGGATGGCTTCTCGATGCGCGTCCCGACTCCAAATGTTTCGATCGTGGACTTGACCTTCATCAGCGAGAAGACGACCGACGCAGCCGGTGTGAACGCTGCTCTGAAGGCAGCCAGCGAAGGCGCGCTCAAGGGCATTCTGGGCTATGAATCCCGCGAGTTGGTCAGCTCCGACTTCAAGGGCGACCGGCGCTCGTCGATCGTCGATGCGCCGCTGACCAAGGTGCTGGGCAACAGCGTAAAGGTTCTGAGCTGGTACGACAACGAGTGGGGCTACTCCAACCGCGTCGTCGATCTCATCGGCTACCTCGTCAGCAAGGGCCTCTAAGCTCGACTGCTGCGCTCAACGCATCCGGAAGGGGATGGGCCTCAGTCCACATGGCGACTGTGGCCCATCTCATTTGCATCCATTTTCAGCCCTCACCTTCAGCCAACACCCGCCGCACTCTCAGGAGAAATTTCATGGCCAAGCTTTCCATCCGCGACCTCGACCTCACCGGCAAGCGCCTTTTCGTCCGCGTCGATTTCAACGTCCCGCTCACTGAGGACGGCGCCACCATCACGGACGACACGCGCATCCGCGCCACGCTTCCCACGCTTCGCTACGCGCTCGACCACGGTGCCTCGCTCGTGCTCGCCTCCCATCTGGGACGTCCCAAGGGCAAGCCCAACTCGAAGTATTCGCTGCGCCCCGTTGCCGATCGTCTGCGCGAGCTGCTCGCCAGTGAGATGGGCCGCGCAGTAACCGTCGTCTTCGCCACCGACTGCATCGGCGAACCGGCCTCCACCTCTGCCGCTGCACTTGCACCCGGCCAGGTTCTGCTGCTGGAAAATCTTCGCTTCCATGCCGAAGAAGAAGCCAACGATGCCGCCTTCAGTCAGCAGCTTGCCGCGCTTGCGCAGGTCTATGTCAATGACGCCTTTGGCTCCGCGCACCGCGCTCACGCCTCCACCGAAGGCATCACGCACTTCCTGCAGCCTGCCGCCGCCGGGCTGCTGATGGAAAAGGAGCTGACCTATCTCGGCAAGGCTCTGGAATCGCCGGAAAAGCCCTTCGTCGCTATCATCGGCGGCTCCAAAATCTCCGGCAAGATCGATGTCATCGACAACCTGCTCGACAAGGTGGACACCCTGGTCATCGTCGGTGGCATGGCCTACACCTTCCAACGAGCGCTCGGCGTCACCACCGGCAAATCTCTCGTGGAAGAGGACAAAATCGAGGTTGCCCGCGAGGCGCTTGCCAAGGCCAAAGCCAAAGGCGTGCAGCTCGTGCTGCCCGTCGATAACGTGCTCGCCGACAGCTTCAGTCCCGACGCCCAAACCCAGCCCTGGGATTCGTCCGTCAACTTCCCCGCCGACTGGCAGGGTCTCGACATCGGCCCGCACACCGTGGAGAAAATCTCTGCCATTGTGACTTCCGCGCGCACTATTCTCTGGAACGGCCCAGCAGGCGTCTTTGAATTTCCGCGCTTCGCCGTCGGCACCAACGCCATCGCCCGCGCCATCGCAGCCAACACCGCGGCCACTTCCATCATCGGCGGCGGAGACAGCGTCAGCGCCGTCAACCAGGCGGGTGTCGCCGACAAAATGACGCACATTTCCACCGGCGGGGGCGCCAGCCTGGAGTTTCTTGAAGGCAAGAAGCTTCCCGGCGTCGAAGCACTCACCGAAAAGTAGCCGTGAGCTTTCACAGGCTGTTCACTCATTCAACGCAGCGGCGATCTTCCTGATCGCCGCTTTTCTCGCGCCGCTTCACGCAACTCCATTACAATTCCGTCATTGCGCCCGTTTGCTTTTCAGCTTTTTCTGCGCCGGAGAGGAATTGCTCGTTTGTCATCTGCTCACTCTGCTCTCGATACACCCAACCCGGCAGTTGGTTCTCCTTCGATTCTGCTTTTTGCCACCACCTGGTGGCCGCTTTCCACGCGGCTGGCCGTCCGCCTGCGCAATCTTGGTGCGTCCGTCTCCGCGCTGGTTCCGCGCCATCACATGATGCAGGCTGTCTCGGGTCTTACTGCGATTCATCGTCTGCGTCCGCTTTCCATTCCGCAGTCCATTCGCCGCGCCATTTTTGTTTCTCGTCCGGACCTCATCGTTCCCACTGACGACACCGCCGTCTGGCTACTGCATGATATAGCGCAGCGCTTCCCAGAATTGACTTCACTCATAGAGAGGTCGCTTGGCTCAAGAGAACACTACGGCACCCTGAGCAGCCGCAGGCAATTTCTGGCGCTCGCGCAGTCACTCGGCATTTTGTGTCCACTGACGTCGCAGCTTCACTCATCCGCTCGGCTTGATGCCATTGTTGCGCAGAGCCAATTCCCGGTCGTGCTCAAGAATGACGGCACCAGTGGCGGATACGGCGTGGTCATCGCGCGCAACGCCGATCAGCTTCGACGCGGCTATCGGCTGCTGCTGCGCCACCGTCTGCCGCTGCGCAAATTCAAGCGTCTACTCATCAACGGCGACGTCGCCTCGCTCTATCACGCCGACTCATCTCCACCAGACGAAATCACAACGCAGTCCTTCATCCCCGGCACGCCCGCCAACGGACTCTTTGTCGCACAACGCGGGCAGATTCTCGCTCACCTCGCAGTACGCGTCGAGCGCTCTCTCTCTGAAACCGGGGCTTCCGTCGTTGTCGATCGCATCCATCATCCAGGCATGCTTGCTGCGGCAGAAAAGCTTGCAGCCCGGCTGGAGCTTTCCGGCTTCTTCGGCCTCGATTTCATCCTGAACGCTGAGACCGGGGAACCCTGGCTGCTGGAGATCAATCCGCGCGCCACGCAGCTTTGCCACATTCCGCTCACCAGCCTGCTGGACCCGTCGCAGAATGCCTTCGCCACGCTTGCCGATGCCATCTACTTCGTTGCAGCAGGCCACGCGCAGCCACAGCTTCCACAGCAGCCCATCCACGCACGTTTTGCTTTTTTCCCGCAGGCGCTCACGCTTGCCTCGGACGATTCTGTGCTAGCGTCAGCCGTTCTCGACCGGCCCGATGAAGAGCCTGAACTGGTCGCAGAACTCCTGCGCCCTGCCTGGCCCCAGCGTCGTCCCTGGCTACGGCTATACAACCGCATGTTGCGCCGCATCAACCGTCGTTAATTTTCCTGCTGCTGCGCATCTCCAGTGGCACGATCGAGCTTTTTCCTCGCGTTTTCGCGTCCGCCAATCAGCCGAGACATTCGCTCCTCACGCCGCACGCTTGCACGCACGCGCTCGTCCAGTTCGTGAATCCGCAGAGACTCCGAAGCATCCGCATGCGCCAGTTTCATCCCCACCAGCAGAAATCCGGCCAGCTTGACCGGCATCCTTTGCAGCGCCTCTGACACACTTTGCAGCTCCTCACGCCGCGTCACTCCCGACTCCACCACCACCAGAACCAAATCGCTGAAGCGCGCCAGATACTCCGACTCCCCTGAAAGCAAAAAAGGCTCGCTCGCCACAGCCAGACAACGGTCTGCTTTCGTTTCAGCTCCAAACAGGGCCGCCGCCTCTGCAAACGTCAGCACGCGCAGGTCCTCTTCTTCTGTATCTGCGCTGACATTGGCCGTCTGCGCCCATTCCCATCCTGGATTCACGCTGCACTGGCACTGTTTCAGAAGCTCGAAAACTTCCTGAACCATCGTCTCCTGCGCAACGCCCAGCAACAGATAGCGCTGAGCGCCGTGTTTCCTGCGCGCATCTTCCAGAGCCGCCACCACACGCAGCAGCATCTGCTCACGGTACCGCGCGGAAACCTCTGCCGCATCCGGCACGACTGCAAGCGCTGTTGCTCCAGTGACCTCTTCCACATCGCCAGCCACATAAATCAGCGGGTCCAGCCGATTCCTCACGATGGCCACGCTCAAGCCCATCATCCCA
>JAJZHE010000081.1 GCA_021804655.1 Acidobacteriota bacterium | reverse complement strand
TCAATGCGCAAGTTGACCACTGGCCGCAGACCGGGCTGCCAATTGTGGCCCACACGTGGAAGGATACGCCACAACCAACGCATGCTCCTTGAATTGTGGTTGCGATTCGTGGTTGCGATTCGTGGCCGCATCGGTGCTGCTCTTCAGGTGCCGATGCGGCTGCGGAGCCATCGCTGTGCCGGTTTCTCCACCAGGTGCAGCGTCAGGATGGCGATGGCGATCAGCAGTGCATAACTGATCCACGGATCGAAGCGCGCCAGGCCCAGAGCGGGCAGAATGCCGCTGGCATGCACCAGATTCCACAGGTTGAAGTGCAGCAGATAAAGGCAGTAGCTGGCCTCGCCGACAAAAACCAGCGGAGCCAGGCCAAAGAAGCGCGAAAGCGCGTTGTGCCCGGCCAGGCCCAGAATCATGGCCCCGAAGATGGGGATAAGCAGACCGTCGTGCAGCATCGCATACGGCAGGCGTGGCTCATGCAGCAGCGTGAAGTAGAGCGCGAGGAAGCCGCCGAGGCCGATTGTGAAGCGCAGTCGGCTCTCCCGTGGAATGCGCGCGTCCACTGATGCCAGAAAAACCCCAAAGACAAACCCGGGCAAGTGCGGCAGGGGAGTAAACTTGAGCGCTTGCAGCCATATCCCATAGGAAAAACGGTCCGGCTTGAGGATGTGATCCGGGCTGAGCCATACGTACAGCGCGCCGGGCACGATGCCCGCGAGCCACAATGCTCCGAGCAGCAGCAGCAATCCGCGCATCGTCGCCGGGCGTTTGCGCGCGGCCAGCCAGGGAAAGATCAGGTAGAAAAACGCTTCTGCGGACATTGTCCACGCAGGCGTATTCCAGAAGGTGGCAAGTTTCGGGATCCACCCTTGCAGCAGCACTGGGGTCAGTACGACGCCGGTCCAGAAAAGCGGGTGTGTATGTGCGCGATACTCGGCGGCAAGCATGCCCGCGCCCAGGATCAGACTCAGCAGATAGACCGGGTAAAGCCGCGTCCAGCGCGCCTTCCAGAATCGCCCGCTCTCCAGTTTCCCGGCTCGCGCGCGCTCGGCGTAGTTGTAGGCGAGCACAAAGCCGGAGAGCATGATGAAGAAGCTGACCGAGACGTAGCCTGCATTGACAATGGGCGCAAACGGCCCAAACCAAAGTGGGTTGGAGAAATGGAAAAAGACGATATTCAGCGCGGCGAAACAGCGCAGCCCGGTCAGGGCATCCAGACGTGCAGGCTTGTTGACTTCCACAGGAATTGGACTCGATTGCGGTGGATTGGGAGCAGGGAATGGACAGAGAAACTCGCGCGTCAGCTTGTGACCAGCGAGCCGACTTTTTCTCCCAGCACGACGCGGCGAATGTTGCCTGGTTGATTCATGTTGAAGATGATCATGGGCAGGTTATTGTCCTTGCACAGGCTGACCGCGGTCAGGTCCATCACTTTCAGGCCCTGCTTCAGGATGTCCATGTAGGTGATCTCGTCGTACTTGACGGCGTCCTTGAAGAGCACCGGGTCGGCGTTGTAGATGCCCTCGACCTTGGTCGCCTTCAGCAGCACGTCGGCCTTGATCTCCATGGCGCGCAGTGAGGCTGCCGTATCGGTGGAGAAAAACGGGTTGCCGATGCCGGCAGCGAAGATCACGACGCGACCTTTTTCCAGATGCCGCACGGCGCGCCGCCGGATATATGGCTCGGCGACTTGATTCATTGTAATCGCCGTCATCACACGGCACTGCACACCGTGTTTTTCGATGGCATCCTGCAGCGCGATGGCATTGATCACAGTCGAGAGCATGCCCATATTGTCGGCGCTCACGCGATCCATTTCCTTGGCGTGCTCAGCGACGCCGCGGAAGAAGTTTCCGCCGCCGACAACCACGGCGACCTCGACACCAAGAGTGCGAATCTCTGCAATTTCAGCGGTGATTTCGATCACGCGCTCAGCATCGAGACCAAAGCCGCGCGCGCCTGCCAGAGCTTCGCCAGAGAGCTTGAGAACAATTCGCTTATACATGTCTTTTCGAGTATCGCACACGCTCGCCGAAGTCTGAACCGGTGTGCGCAAAGGTCAGATGAAGAATCGTCCGGACGCAAAACGGGGCAGCCGAAGCCGCCCCGCTGAGGTTGAATTGGTCAAACCAGTTACGGCTGATTCACCTGAATGGCATGGTTGCCACGCGGTATGGAAACGACAGCCGTCGGAGCTGCGACGGAAGGATAAGGACCATTCAGTCCCGGCGTCAACGTTCCCGTGCTGCCATTGATCTGGAACGTGCTGGTCGAGTTATCCAGCAGGTTGGTCGTGATGACGTAGCGACCAAAACCGGGATCGACTACCAGAGAAACCGGTGCAGTCGCTGTTACATTGGCCGCCGTGCCGGTGGTGTTCACCGCCGCGGTGGGTGTACCCGTAGCCAGTGTGATCTCATAGGCCGAAACCGTATTGTCCAGCTCATTGGTCACGTAAAGAAAGATGCCGCGTGGATCGATGGTGATTGCCGACGGCTCGTTCCCCGTCTTGAACGGGCCATTGATGAGCGGAAGCAACAGACCATTCGATTCGATTGTGTAAGCAATGATTTCGTTCTGAGCAAAGTCGGTGACGTAAACGAATCGGCTGGTGGGATCGACGACCATGCCGCTGGGCTTGACGCCGGCATACTCCGGGCTGCCGCTGATGGCAGCGAGTTGGCCCGAGGGTGTGGAGCTGAACGAGTAAACGTAGCCGAGGCCCGTGGTGGGATCGTTTGTGGTGACGAAGACGCGCAAACCCGTTGTCCCGGCTGCCGTCGGGGTGATGGAGTTGACAGGCCAGTTCGGAGTGGACTGTACAGAGGTCGGATTCACGCCGACAGGCCAGTAGGAGAGGCTGCCGTTCTGAATGGGACTGCCGAGTGAGCCGTCGGAGTGCATGGGGAAGACCGCGAGCGATCCGCCGTTACACGTAGACGCTGCGGGGATGGCCGTCGTGCATCCGGGCTGGTAGTTGCTGACCACGAAAAGCAGAGTGGCTGCGTTGTTGGTAGAGACGGAAACCGGCATGCTTCCAACACTGTCGAGCGAGTACGTATTCTGCTGCTGGAGCAGGCCGTCATTGTTCACATAAAGCTCGACGAGGTTGTTGCTGCCCTGGTTGACCACATAAATGTCGTGGTAAAGCTGGGAGATCGCCATCGAGACGGGGTTGGTGCCGCCAGAGGAGACAACGGTCCCAATCTGGCTGAGCGCGCCCGAGACGCGGTCGATCTCAAAGACCTCGACCTGGCCGGGAACGGCCTTGCTGCCGCTGACGTAGACAAAATCGATGGTGACCGGGTTGCAGGCGGTGAACAGGCCCGCGGCGACAAATGCGCTCGCCAGAACCAGAGTTGCCTGACCGAGTTTCTTGAACTTCATGAGATTCCTTCATGGCAGGCCGGTCGATGGGCCTGGAAAACTGAGTGAATGACGATCCGCTCTTATTGTAAAAGCTGAGAGCGGCGTTGCACGTTGCCTGCGATAAAGCCGATGTACCCAGTCAGCCAGTGCGCGAAATGAAAACTTCTCCGCATTGGACTTAGTGGATCGAACCCGCGTGTGGAACTCCAGCGATGGCCGTGGGCTGCACCATCGAGGGATACGGCGAATTTTGCGTATTCACAAGCGTTCCGGAATTTCTGCTGATCTGGAAGCCGCTCATGTTGTTGCCGAGAAAATTTGCTGTGTAGATGAAACCAAGTGCATGTGGATCGGGCAAAACTGCCACGGGATACGTGCCGACCGCATAGGTTCCCGTCAGCGTCAGTGTTCCGCTGGCGCTCGTGGAGTACATCTTCATCGTGGAGTCGCCTGCATTGGCGACGTACAGGTTCCCGACCGTATCCAGCGACATCGAGAGCGGAAGGCTGCCAGAGGCTGCGGTGGCGACTACAGTGGGCATTCCAGACTGCACCGAGTAGGTGGTGATCTGCCCCAGCTTGTTGTCTGCCACATACAGATAACTGCTGGTGGGGTCACTGGCCATTGCGGAGGGCAGAATGCCGCTCAGAATCGGTTGACCGTTGTTCAACTGGGTCAACGTGCCATTGGAGTTCACCTGAAAAGCGAACAGATAGCCCTGTGCGCTGGTCGGAGAGTTGCTCGGATTGGTCGTCGTCGAATTGGTTGTTGGATTATAGGCCGTTACGTAGACATACTTCCCATTGGCCAGCGCATTGACTGCCGTTGGCGTAACCACCGTCTTGCTGTCCGTCGAAGACGCCTGCAATGGCCAGTAATTCGGATGAGCATCGCTGTTGAAGATGGGGCTGCTCGGCTTGCCTGTTGAGTCCAGTGCATAGACGGCCAGGTCGCCCGGGCAGGGATTGGTCGCGGCGCAACTGGGGATTGGCGAGTAGGTATCCACAGCGTAGAGATAGTTCCCCTGTGCATTCATCGCCTCTGAGACAGGAAACGAGCCAGCGGTATTGACCGTGTTCTGTGGATAAAGCTTGCCGTCCGTACCGATGCCCATCTGAACAATGTCGTTGTCGTCTTCATTGATCACATAAAGGTTCAGATAATTCGGCGAAACCACTTCGGCCACAGGATTACGACCGCCCGAAGGAAACGGCGAAGTTGGAATCGGCCGCAGAACGCCTGACTCCGAGTTCACCTCATACACCTGAATCTGCCCGGGAACCTGCTGATTCGTGGCAACGTATAGAAAATCCACCGTCAGCGTGCTGGTGTACTGCTGACAGGCGGTGAACAGGGTCGCTGTAGCCAGCGCGACTGTAGCGATCAATGCGACCTGTGCGGGTTTACCGAACTTCATGCCTATCCTTCATCCCGTGCGGCGCTCGCCGTCGGGGTTGCCTGTCTTCAGTTTCAGGAGGGATACGGCAACGCCGGAACCCTCCCAGGAATCATCTTTGCCGAAGCAAACTAGTTGGTTCGGCCATCGATCCAGCACCAGGCTGCCGGCCCGGCCAGCCCGAAGACACCCGTACTGCCGTTCATTGGGTTCAATGAGCCTGAGTTTGGATCAAGAACGCGCCCGGTGATCGTCGAATCATTCGCGTTTGCGGTGTAAATGTACTGGTCGGAGCTGTCTTCCACCAGACACTGCGGATTGGAGCCTGTTCCCCACGGTGAGCCGGGAGTCTCGGTCAGCAGCGCTGAGGCAGGATCGATCGTGTATCCGGTAATGCCGCTGCCCGTGGCCTGGCTTGCGCCAAACTGGTTCGCAACATACACAAATCGGTTTTTCGCGTCCGTAATCAGATAAATCGGACTCGTCTCCGTTGGATCGTCCAGTACCGCGCCACCGGTGAGCGACTGAAGTGCACCGTTGGTTCCAATCGTGAAGGGAACAATCTGCGCCGGACTCGTCAGCGTCACTCCGTTGGCTGTTGCCGTCAGAGGTTCATTGTCCAGCACATAGACCTTGGCGCCGGAGAAGATGATCGCCGTCGCTGCTTCCATCGGTGCGCCGGAGCCGCTGTTCAGCACCTGCGGAACATTCTGGCTGACCACAAGCTGGCCGTTCGTCGAGTTATACGTGTACGGATAGGCAACCTGTCCGCCGGCCACGCCCGTCGCGCCGCTGACCGTCATCACGTAGCCGCTTGTGATGGCAAAGTCCACCGGATTGGCGGGAACCGGGAAGTACGTGACCTGCTGGCCGGTGGAGGCCGTCAACTGCGCGTTTTCCACCAGCGTAAGTCGTCCCGTGACGTTGTCGATCTTGAAAACCGTAATGTCGCCGCAGGTTTTGGCTCCAGTCAGCGCGGCGCTGCAGAACTGGTTCGACGGCGCATCGTGATCCAGTGCGAAGAGGTAGTTGCCCGAGGCATCCGAGAGCAGCCGGAAGGGATTGCTGCCCTGCGTGAAGAACGTCTCCTGCTGGGTCAGAATGCCGTTGCCGCCCACCACAAACTGGGTGACGTTTGAGTTCGAGCACGGATTGTTGGCGTTGCAGGGCAAGCTGCCGTTGGCCGGTGTTCCCTGGTTCAGCACATAGACAAAACGGCTGCCATCCACCAGCACCGAGCGTCCAGGGTTGGCTCCGCCTGATCCCATCGGGAATCCATGCAGCTCGATCAGCTTGCCGGTGTCGTTGTCGATGCCGTAGGCGCTGATAATGCCGCTGCCCGCCGGAGTCGCGGTCTGCGTCCCGGTCACGTACAGATAGCCAACTGTAAAGCTGTAGATGCAAGAACTGAGGCTGAAGGTCATTGCCGTGCCAAGTGCGGCTGCCAGCACTGTCCTGCCGAATTTGCTGAACTTCATGCGATTCCTTCGTCCTGATCCGGCGTGGTACCGTCAGGTTTCATGTTCCCAGACAACGCTGGGGTGGGTATGGGGTCCCTCGCACGATTGTAAAAGGCGCAGGGCCGTTGTGCCTAGTTCCCGGTGGAAACACCGACGATTTCCATCCCGCAGGATGCTCGCCGATGCCTGAATTCTGCATGACCATTGGACGAAGGATGCGAATGTCTGTCATCCAACTTCTGCCTGTCAATCATTCCATGACTGCGGATTCTCTCCAGTGTAGCGCGTGCAGCTTCCCAGTCCATAAAAAATACGGCCAGGCACTGGAGATGCCGGGCCGCATTTTGTGAATCCTGCCTGTGAATCGTGTACGCGCTGCTACCAGACGCGGCAGGAGTGAACCGGATACATCGGTGCACCCTTCTTGCAGCCAAAAGCCTTGCCGAACTCGTCAAAGTTCTGTACCGACCCATTGGCGCGCCACCGCCCAGGCGAGTGCGGATCGACCAGCGCCGAAACCCGCGCTGACTGATCCGTCTGGTTCTGGCACCACACCTGCGCAAAGCTGATGAAGAAGCGCTGCGCCTCGGTGTAGCCGCCAACTTTCTCGTCCACCGTCTTGTGCTCGGCGGCCAGTGTGTTTTCCAGCGCCAGATACGCAATCCGCAATCCGCCGTTGTCCGCCGTGTTCTCGCCCAGTGTCAGCTTGCCGTTCAGGTGCTGTGCGGGCAGGCCGTCATGCGCCGGAGACGCCTCAAAGCCGTTGTACTCCTGCACTTCACAGTCGGTTCGCTCCGTGAACGCCTTCCGATCCGTCGGCGTCTGCCACTCGCGCAGGTTGCCGTGGCCGTCATACTGGCTGCCCTCGTCGTCAAAACCATGCGTCATCTCGTGGCCAATCACCACGCCGATGCCGCCAAAGTTGACCCCAGGGTCCATCGACGCATCAAAAAACGGCGGCTGCAGAATGCCCGCCGGGAAGTTGATGTCGTTCATCGACGGATCATAGTAGGCATTCACCGTCGGCGGCGTCATCCCCCACTCTTTCTCGTCCACCGGCTTGCCCAGCTTCGACAGATTGTAGTTCCGCTGGAAGATTGCATCCTGCTCCAGGTTGCCGATCAGGTTGGTGCGGCTCACGCTCAGCGCAGAGTAGTCGCGCCACTTCTCCGGATAGCCGATCTTGTTGCGGATCAGCGCCAGCTTCTCCGCCGCGGCCGTCTTCGTCGTGTCGGTCATCCACGGCAGGGTCTTGATGTCTTCGCCGAGAGCTTGTTCCAGCGCAGCCACCAGCTTGTCCATGCTCGCCTTGGCCTGCGGCGGAAAGTTCTGCGCCACCCAGTCCTGGCCTACAGCTTCGCCCAGCGCGCGATCGGTCATGTCCGTGCACTGTTTCCAGCGCGGCTGCGGTTCTTTCTGGCCAGAGAGCGTCTTGCCAAAGAACGCAAAATTTTCGTCGAAGAAAGGCTGCGACAGGTTGCTGGCAAAGCCGTGAATGGTCTGCCAGCGAAGATACGCCTGCCAGGCCGAGGCCGGCTCGGTTGCAATCAGTTGATTCAGCGTCTTGAAGAAGCCTGGCGTCGCCACATTCAGCGTGTCAAAGTGGCCAATGCCAATTGCCTTCCAATATGCCGTCCAGTTGAAGTCCGGCGTCAGCGACTCCAGTTGCGTCAGCGTGTATATGTGATAGCGGTTGGCAGGCTCGCGCATCTCCGTCCGGCTCATCGAACCCTGCGCCAGCGCTGTTTCAATCCGCAGCACGTCGGCAGCTTCGGCAGCCGCCTTGGTCGGCGAGTCGCCCGCCAGCGTGAACATCTTCGTCATGTGCTCCACATACTGCTGACGAATCTTGACATAGCGCGGCGCCGGCGAGATGTAGTACTCACGGTCCGGAAGGGACAGTCCGCCCTGATAGGTCTCGGCAATCTGTTTGCTGGAATCCTTGTCGTCCTGGCCCACTCCGAAGCGGAACAGCGGAGCCGGACTTCCCTCTGCCACCAGCGTCGCCATCGTCTCCGACAACTGCTTCGAGTTCTGCAGCATCGCAATCTGCTTCAGCGCAGGCTCAATCGGCTTCAGGCCATCCTTCTGAATCTGGTCGGTGTTCATGCAAGCCGCATAGTAGTCGCCGTACTTCTTCTGCAGCGGAGTCTTCGCATCCTTTGCAGCCGTGCTTAGCTCCTGCCACAGCAGATACTGGTTGCGCTCATGCAACAGGGAAAACGATCGTGCCCACCGCACCTGGTCGCCGGGGATGGGATTGTTCTTCACCCAGTTGCCACAGGAGTACTGATAAAAATCCGTACACGGATCGGCCGTCTTGTCCATTGCACTCTCATCAAAGCTGTGAATGGCGGGCGGCGGCGTGGGCTGCGCTGCATCGGCTGCTGCAGGAGTCTGACCCTGCACAGGCCATGCAAGCATCATGACGCCCGCTGCGGCAAGCAGTCCGGACGACACAGGCAACAAAGTCTTTTTCAAATTCATTGGGATTCCTCTGGCTTGGATCGAATGTTGGGCGCAAACAAACATGCGCCGCAGAAGCGCGGCTGGCAAGGGGCAAGCCGACTGTTGAGAACAATATCACAGCATCGCAGAGGATGGCTGCTGGATTTTGCCTGCGATTGCGTGTGGACAAAGCGAAGGCAGCCAGTTTTTATTCGGTGCGCAGAAAGTGCGCTAACAAGAACTGCTGATCGACCCCGGCAGGTGTTCGATGCGTTTCCAATTGATCTCGCACCATCACAAATCCTTCGTCGAAGACGGAGGCTAGAGCCTCGCTGCTGTAGCGCATGGCGGGCAATCCGCTGCACCGCTGAGGCCCATCCGGCCCAAAGGAAAACACAATCAGGTGACTTCCCACTGCCAGAGTCTTCCGCACGAGATCCACATAGCGGGCGCGCTCGTCTGGCTCGCACAGAAAGTGAAAGACCGCGCGATCATGCCACAGATGGATTCCCCGGGGAAGATGAGCGCAGGACAAAAGTTCGTCGCATATCCACCGTACTGAACCAGCGCGTTCGCCAAGCCTTTGCTGCGCCACGGCAAGCGCCGACTGTGCCACATCGAGTACGCAGATGTCTTTGTAGCCCAACTCCAGCAAGTCGTCAACCAGCGTGGAAGCACCGCCGCCCGCATCGAAAATCTTCGCATCCGCTGGCGCTAGCCGCTGTGCGGCAATGGCATATTGGATTTCACTGAGAGACAAAGCCAGATGAGGCTGAAACCAACTGACGGTGGTTGCATCCTGACGATCGTAAACCGTGTTCCAGTGCTGTCGGATATCCATTCACGTGCTCATCGGTGCGATTCGATTCTGCCTTTGTTCTGCTCAGAACAGTTTTACGTGAACCGTCAGATATTTTTTGGGATTCTTCCTCAGCTCTGTCACCAGGCTTCCGCCTTGTGCCAGCGTCTCATCGGCATGCTGATAAAGCGCCGGATTCACCGCAAGCTGCCCCAGCGAACCCTTGCCGTCGTTCACGTTCTTCAGCAGCGTATCCATCTGTGTGATGGAGTCTTGCAGCTTCTGCGCCAGCACCGGATCGTGTGCCAGTTTGCCTAGCGCGCCGTTGCCCTTGTTGATCTGCGCCAGCAGCGCGTTGGTGTTGCTCGCTGCCTGATTCAGATTGTTAAACAAAGAATCGTCGCGCAGCATTTTTCCCGCCGAACCTTCGCCACTGTCCAGTCGCGTTGCCAGGTCATTCAGCTTGGCAATTGTGTCGTTGGCGCGGTCATAGAGCTGGTCATCTGTGATCAGCTTGCCCAGTGAGCCTTTGCCGCTGGAGATCTGCCGCGTCAGCGTCTCCATTTCGCTCAGCATGAGCGTGAGTTTCTGGGCTGTCTGCGGATCGTTCAGCAGCAGTCCCGCAGCGCCTTGCCCATGGTTAATAGTCTCCACCGTCGTGCCGATCTTGCTCAGCACTTCGTTGGTTTCAGCCAGCGTCTCCTGACTGGTGCGAATGACTTCCGGAATGCCCGGAGCCGATGCGCCCGGCAGCTCCGCATTATCGTTCGGTGCGGGGCCACGCGCAGTCGCCGAGCTGATATCCACAAATGAATCGCCCAATACACCCGCCTGGTTGATCGAGACGGCGGAGTCCGTGTGCAGCGAGGGCAGAAACTGCGCTCCGACGCTGCAGGTCACTTCGACAGAATTCGGCTCGTGATGAGGCAGAATGCGCACGCCAATCACATTCCCAATCGTCACTCCGTCCAGCGTCACCGGAGCGCCCACCTTCAGCCCGTCGGCATTGTCAAAGTAGGAGCGCAGCCGCATCTTCTTGCTGAACAGTCCGCCCGTCGAACCGGACATCAGAAAAATCATTCCCGTCAACGCAGCCAGCGAAGCGACCACCAGCACGCCGACCTTTAACTGCGACCATTTCAGCTCGTCTTGACTGGGCATTCTGTCTCGCTTTCCTGCGTAGAGAATATCAGAAGCGAATTTAATCAGGACTGCCGCAAATCCTCGGTTTCCATCAGCACGAACGCCATCGCTTCGCTGCGCGTGTGCGTTAGCGAGAGCGCCGACCGCGTGACGCCCAGCGATTGGGCGCGCTCTGCTGCGCGACCGTACAGGCGCAACTCAGGCCGCTCGCCGGGTGCGCGCACTACTTCAATCTCCAGCCAGCCAATACCACGGCTGATGCCCGTACCCAGCGCCTTGGCCGCAGCCTCCTTGGCTGCAAAGCGTGCAGCAAAGCTTTCCGCCGCCTTCATTTTTTTCCGCAGACAGTACGCTTGCTCCCCGGGGGTAAAGATGCGATTCAGAAAGTGACTTCCAAAACGATCGATCGAGGCGCGTATGCGCGCAATTTCCGTGACGTCAATGCCGCTTCCTACGATCATGCTGCCCGCAGGCTATCACAACCACAACTCCCAGCCCAGACGGTCAGCCGCGAGCTTTCCGCAGCCCTTCTCCGGATGGATTGATCGACCATCAGCGTCTCACCCTGCGACAGTGTTCGTGGATGCAGGCTTCTCGTCGATAAGATGGGGAGCATCTCCGGAGACGATTGCGATGTTGCCCTGGCCCGCCAAAAACACAAAAGAACCTTGGGCGATTCAAGTCAAGGCTGTCACTGCCGAAGCCCCACAGAGACTGATCCAGACGCTGACCGGAGCCATTCTGGGCTGCGGCGGATGGGTGCTCAGCCGTGGTGCCGACGACTCCGGCATGATCAACATGCTCTTTGAGTTCGAGCGCCAGCACTGCATCGAAATCTACACCGTCCTGGTCGCCGTCGGCCTGGAGTTGAGCCAGAGCGCGCATATGCGCCTCACCGAACTGTGTCAGTGTACGCGCAGTCAGGAGGCAGAGTGCGGGTCTGAAATTGTCGGTGTGGATATGGAAATTTATCCCATCGCAGCCCCGCGTGAAGCCGATCCGGCAACGCTGCTGCGACCCGCCTGAGTTTCCTGCCAACGCCCCAACGACCGCTCAGAGCCTCCTCTTTGTTACCCTGAGTAGGACTCTTCGCGGACTTTCCATGTTCATTCAGAAACAACACATTCACTTCATCGGAATCGGTGGCATCGGAATGAGCGGAATCGCTGAGATTCTGCTCAATCTTGGCATGCGCGTCTCCGGCTCTGACCTCAAGTGCAGCTCGACCACGGATCGTCTGGAAGCACTCGGAGCCGTCGTCTTTGCCGGGCACGCGCATGGACAGCTTGGCGACGCCAGTGTCGTCGTCACCAGCTCCGCGGTCGGCGCAGCCAACCCCGAAGTCCTCGAAGCGCATGAGCGACGCATCCCCGTTATTCAGCGTGCCGAGATGCTCGCCGAGCTGATGCGGCTCAAGTATGGCATCGCCGTTGCCGGCATGCACGGCAAGACAACCACAACTTCCATGATCGCCTCCGTGCTCGCCGCCAGTGGACTCGATCCCACCGTTGTCGTTGGTGGACGCGTCGATGCGCTGGGTTCCAATGCGCGTCTCGGTCGCTCGCAATATCTGGTCGCGGAAGCCGATGAGAGCGACCGTTCCTTCCTCAAACTTTCGCCCATTCTTGCTGTCGTCACCAATCTGGATCGTGAGCACATGGAC
>JAJZHE010000231.1 GCA_021804655.1 Acidobacteriota bacterium | reverse complement strand
CCTTGGCGTACTTCCAGCTCACATATCCAGAGTGATACAGGTGAAAGAGCAACCCCGCGCGCCCATCCATAAATCCCAGCCGCAGAAAGTAGTTCTTCATAAACGTCAGCAGCGGATTCGCCACGCCCATCGCCAGAAACCCCGCCAGGCTGCGATAGCCGCGCCCCTTGCGCAGCACCAGCGGCACGCTCGCCGAGCTATAGCGATTCATGTGTTCCAGATACACCGCCAGCGTCGGATACTGGTAGTGCAGCAGGTCATTTTTCAGCCTGCCTTTCGGCCCATCCCACTTCGGCGTCGCATGCGGTTCGGTGTCCTCCCGCAGCCGCGCCGTTCCCCGCCGAAAGAGCCGCAGCTTATAGTCCGGATACTGTCCGCCATGTCGCATCCACCGGCCAAAAACCTGATTCCGCCGCGGCGCCCACCAGGCGTCCAGCTTTGGCTTTGCCGCCAGCAGCGCGCGAATCTCCGCTCCCAGCTCCGGCGTCAGCTCCTCATCGGCGTCCAGCGAAAAAATCCAGTCGCAACTGCATTTGTCGATCGCCGAATTCATCTGCGGACCGTAACCCTTCCACGGCTCGCTGAAAATCTTCACGCCAAACTCTTCGGCAATCGCCAGCGTCCCGTCCGTCGATCCCGAATCGACCAGCACGATCTCGTCGGCCCAGCGCACGCTCTCCAGCACCCGCCGCATCGTCGCGGCTTCATTGCAGGCCAGCAGTGCTATCGACAGGCTCATCGTTTCGTTTACCGATAGTGCAGGTGGTCGTCGATCAGGCGCATCACCAGAGGCGTCAGCGTCTCGCCCGTCTTCGCCAGCACAAACCCTTCCGTCGTCAGGTCCAGCTTGAAGCTTGTGTTCCGCGCCGAAATCCATATCTGTCGCACTGGCGTATTCGGCGTAATCACAAACTTGCCCGCAGGCTTTTCAAAGACCACATACAACGCGCCCGACTGTTCCTCAACCTCGAAATTTCCCGCGGTTTCGGATTTTTCTTCGGCTTGCTCTTCGGCCTCGATCAGCGCCTGTTTCAACTCTTCCATCGCCTCGTCTGCGGCGCGGCGAAACAACCCTTCGTCCATCAGCGGCTCGCTCATGCGCCTAGTGTAACAACTGCGCATGCCCCCTGCGATCGCGCCAGCCCACTCGTTCTTTATCCGCTATCAGAAATTCTGATTGGCCTTGTTCGCTCTCCGCGCGATAAGGTAACTGCAAGCTCAGGGCCAGCCATCCCAGGCTCTGAAATTCAGATTGTATGGAGTCGCATCGCATGAGTCAGCAGTCCTCCACCACACGCCGTGGTTTTCTCGGCCAGGCCGCCATCGGCGTCGCCGCCGCGCTCGTCGCCACATCTCCCGCTGAATCCCAGATCGTCTGGACCGAGAACCAGTGGACGCTCCCTGCATTCGAGCCGCTTCTGCACAGCAAGCGCAAAATCCGTCTCGTCGCCGAGTGCAACGTCATCGAGGGCGGCGAAGTCGTCGGCGCGCTGCGCAACGCCCTCAACGCCATGCACTACGGCTTCGGCGTGCCCATGGATCAGATGCAGATCGTCGCCGCGCTCCATGGCGCTGCCAATCTGATGAACTACGACGATTTCATCTGGCAGAAGTACAAGGTCGGCGAATGGTTCAAGCTCGACGACCCGGAGACCGGCAAGCCCGCCATCCGCAACTTCTTCTATCCCAGCGCAGCCGGAGCCAGTCTCCACTACACCTCCACCGATCCCAGCAATCCAGGCTCGGCTGAGATGGACTCCAGCATCCAGGGACTTCAGGCGCGCGGCGTCACCTTTCTCAGCTGCCACATGGCCACCGAATTCCAGGCGCGCGTCCTCATCAAGCGCTTCAATCTGACCGCCAAGCCGGAAGAGGTCGTGCATGAGATGCTCGCCCACACCGTCCCCGGAGTCATCGTCGTCCCCGGCGTCGTCGGCACGGTCACCATGCTTCAATCCGTCGGCCACTACAGCTATTTGAAGATCGTCTGATACGAAGCCGGAACAGAACGTACGAGGAATCCTGTCATGAAACGCACGCTCACTCTCGCGGCAGTCCTGCTGGCTGCCGCGCACGCCCTCACTGCGCAGCAACCGCTGTTGCCGCAGGCGCCCACTCACTCTCAGCCGCTGCCGCCCTGGTCTGCTGGACACAACGATCCCGCCGCCGATCGCGGCTACGCCTTTCCCGTCGGCGATGTCGATAACACTCCCGATCTCCACGGCAATCCCGCCGACGCCCAGCTCGTGCTCTTCATCGGAGGCAACCAGTTCTTCGTTCTGCCCCAGTTGATCGCGCGCTTCCAGCAGCTTCACCCCGAACTGCGCGGCCGCATCTTCTATGAAACCCTCCCGCCCGGCATCCTGCGCCAACAGATCGCGCATAATGACACGCTCACCCTCGGCAACCTCACCCTCCGCGTCGTTCCCGATGTGTACGAGGCAGGCGCCCGCGTTCTCGACGCCATGCAGGCCGCCGGTCAGGTCGATCACACCACCCGTTACGCCACCAACGATCTCGCCATCATGATTCCCGCGGGCAACCCGAAATCCGTCCACTCGCTCAACGACCTCGCGCGTCCCGATCTTCGCCTCAGCATGCCCAACCCGGCCTGGGAAGGCGTCGCGCGCCAGATCCGCGCAGCGCTGCGCAACGCCGGTGGAGACGCGCTCGATCACGCCGTCTACGTCGCCAAGGTCGCCAGCGGCCAGACGCGCCTCACCCAGATTCACCATCGTCAGACGCCCATGCGCATTCTGGCCGATCAGGCCGACGCCGGAGTCACCTGGTCGTCCGAGGTCGCCTTCCAGCAGAAGATCGGCAATCCCATCGTCGGCGTCGCCATCCCCGCCGCGCAGAACGTGACCGCCATCTACGCCGCTGGCGTCCTGCACAATGCGCCGCATCGCGCCGCCGCGGAAGCCTGGGTGCAATTCCTGCAATCGCCCGAAGCTCAGGCCGCTTACCGCGCCTTCGGCTTCCGCCCATACGCGCCCGCCGCAACGGAG
>JAJZHE010000230.1 GCA_021804655.1 Acidobacteriota bacterium | reverse complement strand
TGCTGGGCGGTGCGCTGCTGACGCGCTATCTTCTCCCCATGTATCCGCTTGTGCTGCTGGTGGCAGTTTCAACGTTTCACCGCCGGACGCGATGGTGGCAACTGATGGCAGCGCTCAGCGCGGCAGCCTTTGTGGCGGGGATTTTTCTGGATCCGCCGTATGGCTTCGCGCCCGAGGACAACCTGAGCTATGCGCGGATGATTCGCGTGCAGCAGGCAGCGATCCACGAACTGGAGACGCGATATCCCGGCGCGGTGGTGTTGACGGCGTGGCCAGCGACCGATGAACTGACGCGCCCGGAGCTGGGGTATGTGAAGACTCCATTTGCGGTGGATCGGATCGAAGATTTTTCGCAGACGCAGATTGAACGAGCGGCGCAGGATCCCGGCGGGTATTCCGCAGCACTGGTCTTCTCCACCAAGCTGAATCCGCATGGACTGCCGTTTGGCCTGGAGAGCGTCGTGGACTCCGGCGGGATGGAAGAGCGGTACTTCGGGCTGCACCATGACCTGCCCGCGGATGTGGTTGCCGCGCGGCTGCATGGGAAGGTGGTGTGGCAACAACACGATGGGCTGGAATGGGCGGCGATTGTGCGCTTCAACCGCGCGGCGGAAGCGCGTACTGAAGCGCCGGATATTGGTTACCGTCAGGTATTGGGACCAGCCAGCAGCGGCCTATAATCAGGGTGACGTGAAGCGACAAAACAGGATGAGCAGATGGGTAAGCGAGTTGGCGACCGGGCTTGCGCTGGCCGTGGCAATGACACTCGCGCATGCGCAGACAGGGAGTGCGACGGCAAGCGCAGCGGCGATGCCGACGATGAGGCCAATTGTGCTGGTGCTGCCGTTTGATAACCAGACGGATCCAGCGCGCACGGTGCCAGTGACCAAACCCGCCGAAGGAAGTGGATCGAGTGCGGCAAGTGGAGCGCATGCTGGTGGTCCGACGGTGAGCGAAGCCAGCGAGATGGTCAATCTGGACTGGATTCGCGAAGCGGCACCGGAGATTCTGAACCGAAGACTGACGTCCGTGGGCTATCTTCCGTTGACGCGCGAGGATCGAGTGTATGCCCTGGACCATCTGGGCCTGCCGGAGAATTTCCAGCCAAGCCGGGCAACAGCGATGCGCGTGGCCGAGACGCTGGACGCCGGATATGTGGTGATTGGCGGCTTTGAAGCAAACGGAGCGCGCCTGCACCTGACAGCGCGGGTGATTGACGAAACCAAGCTGCACATGAGCCGGGAACTGGTGGAGGACGGCGAGATTGCGCAACTTTTGCCGCTGCTGGATGGGCTGGCCTGGCAGGTGGCGCTCGCACTGAATCCAGAGCTGGGGGTGAGCCGCGAGACTTTTGTGGCGGCCAGCCGCGGCGTGCGGCTGGATGCGTTCGAGCAATATGTGCGCGGCGTGACGGAGCGCGATCCGGCGGAACGGGAACAGCATCTCAAACGCGCTGTGGCGCTGAGTCCGGAGCTGACCGAAGCGTGGATGGCGCTGGGGCGCGAGGAGTTTGAGCAGCAGGAGTATGAGGCTGCGGCTGCGGCATTTGGGCATGTTCCTGCCGATCATCCGGCAGCGCTGGAGTCGGATTTTTATCGCGGGCTGGCACTGATTTACTCCGGCGGATATGAGCAGGCGCAGGCGGCGTTTGCGGCGATTGCACGGGTGCTGCCGCTGCCGGAGGTGGTGAACAACGAAGGCGTGGCGATGAGTCGCCGCGGAGCCGACGGGACCGTGCTGTATCGACAGGCGGTGGGCAGCGATCCGAAGGACGAAGACTACCACTTCAATCTGGCGCTCAGCCTGCATCAGGCAGGCAATGGGACGGCAGCTAAGCACGAAATGGAACAGGCGCTGAGACTGTCCGCCAGCGATAACGAAGCAAGATCACTGCTGACCGCGTGGAACGATCCAGGCATGCAGAGTGAACAGGCTGCGCAGAATCCACCCGGGGTTGCAGTTGCACCCAAACCGATCAGCAATGCGAACGAGCCGGAACCACTCCCTCCTGCAAGCTCCGACCCGCAGCACACAGCAGAGCGCGCGGACGCAGCAGAAGTGCTGGAGCGGATCAAACGGCAGTATGATGGTGCGGCCTTTCGGCAGGCGGCGATGATGCTGGATTCCGTGGAGCAGGCGCGGATCGCGATGCTGCCGCCCGAGCAACAGGCGCAGAAGCTGAGCCGTGATGCGCAGACAAAGCTGAATGAAGGACTACTGCTGGAAGCTGAGCGTGAGTATCGACAGGCGCTGGCGGTAGACAACCATAGCGCCCAGGCGCATGCTGGACTGGCAGAGGTGATGGAACGAGTGGGAGATGTGACAGGTGCAAGAGGCGAAGCGCAGGCGTCTTTGAGCAATGGCGTGAATGTGGATGCGGAACTGGTGCTGGCGCGACTGGACCTGGCGGCGGGAAATACGGCGGCGGCACACGCGGATGTGGAAGCAGCGCTGCGCGTGGACGGGAAAAGCCGCGCCGCGCATGATCTTCGGCGCGTGATTGAAAGCAGAACGAAATCAGGGGAAACAGCACAATGAGGCGGGCGCAGTGAGGAAAGAACGATGACCGAAAAAGGGAAAGCATCCCGATCGATGAAGCGGCCGCAGCGGATTGCGGCCTTTTTGCTGTGCGCTTCGGCAATGACGCTGGCCGCGCCAGCAGCGCAGCAACCGCTGGTGGAACGCGTGGTGATCGACGACACCGTACAGCCGGTGAGCGCGGCGCGGATGGAGCGAGGAATCACGCGGGCAAATGCGGATGGCGCGGCGCTGGTTGTGATTGAACTGAATACTCCCGGAGGGATGCTCGACTCCACGCGGGAGATGGTGGGCGCCATGCTGCGTTCGCGCGTGCCGGTGGCGGTCTATATCGCTCCGGAGGGCGCGCGTGGCGGCTCGGCAGGATTTTTCCTGCTGGAAGCGGCGGATGTGGCGGCGATGGCTCCGGGAACGAATGCGGGCGCGTCGCATCCGGTGCTGGAAGGCGGCGAGCCGGACGCGACCATGAAGCAGAAGATGGAAAA
>JAJZHE010000080.1 GCA_021804655.1 Acidobacteriota bacterium | reverse complement strand
CAAAGCCCTTTTCTCCTACGCCATTGTCGGACGACTGCCCATGCTCCAGCCCTTCGCCGCCAGCCACGTCAGAGAGCGTCAGCAGGAAGTGATAGACGTGATAGTGGTGCGAGGCGTACTCCACGCTTGCCTCACGCACCAGGTTGCTCACCGCCGCCAACACGCTCGGACGCAGATTTGCATCCGCTGGATCGTCGGCGACGACATCCAGATAGTGCTTCGGAGAAATCTCCGGAGCCAGCGCAAACTCCTTGAAATACTCGCCGGCAATGATGGGCGAATCCTGAAGCTGCTCGACGTTGGTCGGGGCAAACTCCGTCACTGTGCCCGATGCGGGAACGGGCCACGCCACGCCGCCGACCGGTTGCAGCGCCGTGCCGACGCCCCATCCGGCAGGAACCTTGAGCGCGGGCTGAATGGGAATCTCGCGGACCGGCGTGTGCGCTGGATACAGTAGCAGCTTTTCCCACTCCAGCACGGCCATCTTCTGCGTCACGCGCGCCGTCACAATGCAATCCAGGTGCGCGTGCAGCATGGTCACGCCCTGCGGCACGGTCACGTGAAACTCGTACATATCGGTGTCGTCGCGCCGCCAGTGCAGCGTTTGCCCGTTCGCCGTAAAGACCACGCCGGTAATGTCGCTCACCGGACCCGTCGGACGATGGTTGCCCGGGATCCACTCCGGCGTGGTCAGCATCACGTCGCCCGGCGTCACCGGCAGGTCCACATCGGCGTGATACAGTTTGCGCGGAGCGTCGGTCAGGTCAGCGGTGATGTGAATGGGCTGCTTTTGTGCAACGGCTCCTGAGCAGGCAAGCAAAAAAGCTGCGGAAGCAAGGATGGGACGAAGACCAGGGCAATATCCACAAAAGCGGGAAGCCGACATAAGCAAAGATTTCTCCTTGAAGGGCATCCTAGCAGGAAAATATATCTGAGCGAAAAGCAACCGAAGCCGTGGCAGGCACGCTTGCAAGCCGATCCAGCGCAGGCGAACTGCCATTTTCAATCAACTTCCCAGTGTTTTTCCCGTGCGCAACCGGGAGTTCCGGTTTAATCTAAACGAAATCGCCTCGTTAGGTTCCCTGTCTGAACCTGTCTAAATTGATTTTTCAAAAGGAGTCCTCTGTGTCTGATAGTTTCCGCAATTTTCTGGCCCTCGGCTACGACGAGCTGGAGGAGCTGAACCTGGCCGCCAAGGCCGACCGTGCGAACCGTGTTTCTGCGGATGCGATTCGCGAAAAGCGCCTGAAGTACCTGACCGATGAAAAACGCATCAAGGCTGTGACGGTTCTTTTCACTGATCTTGAGGGTCGCCTGCACCTGCTCGATTACGACAAGAAATTCCTGCTCTCGAGCTACGACAACCTGACCTTCGATGGCTCCTCGATTCGCGGCTTCACTGCGCAGAAAGAGAGCGACCTGCGGCTCGGCATCGACTGGAGCGCATTCTACTGGGTTCCCGCCGACGTCTTCGGCACTGGCAAAGTGCTCGTCTTCGGCACTGTGATCGACAAGAACGGAACTGCGTACTCCGGCGACCTGCGCGGCGTGCTCAAGACCTATGCCGACAAGCTGCATGCCGAAAAGGGCTACACGCTCAACGCAGCCAACGAGATCGAAGGCTTCCTCTTCGAGGGCACGGACGCGGAGCGCAAGTATCACGAGACGGGCAAATTCAGCTATGTGAACACCGGCGGCTACTATCACTCCTTGCCGCTTGATCCGCTGCGTCGCTTCATTGACACCGCTGCCGAAGTACAGCGCGCCATGGGCTTCCAGAACGAAAAGGATCACCCGGAAGTTGCGCCAAGCCAGTTTGAAATCAACTACAGCTATGGTGAAGTGGTCGCTGCCGCGGACCAGATTCAGCTTTACAAGCTGCTTGCCCGCCAGATTGCCAACAACATGGGATTCACGGCCAGCTTCCTGCCCAAGCCCGTCGTCGGCGTGAACGGCAGCGGCATGCACACCAACATGTCCATCACACACGGCAAGACCAATCTCTTCTGGGATGCCAAAGGTCAGGAGCAGCTTTCGGCTTTCGGCTGGGAGTTCATTGATCGCGTGCTCTCGCACGCGCTGGATATATGCCTGGTGCTCAACTCCAGCGTCAACGCGTATCGTCGTCTCGATCCGCACTTCGAAGCTCCGAACCAGATCAAGGCTTCGGCGACGGACCGCGGATCCATGGTGCGCGTACCCATCGGCAATGCGAAGTCGATGCGCGTCGAGGTGCGCTCGGTCGGCCCGGATGCCAACCCGTACCTGGCGCTCTATTCGCTCTTCAAAACCGGCCTCGACGGTTCGGTGGCCAAGATCAAGAATCTTCGCCAGGCACAGCGTTATCTGCCGGACAACATCTACACCGCCATTGAGGATTTCTCGAAGTCGAAGTGGATCGCCGAGATTCTTGGCGCCGACGTGCAGAGTCGTTTTGTGGACCTCAAGCGCGGTGCGGCGGATCGCTCTCCACGTGCACTTGGAACCTTTGTCAAAGGCTCTGAGGTTCAATATCACCACGAAGTCTACAACCAGGCGCTCTGGAGCCTGTTCTAGACAAGCACTCCGGCAAGCAGGACAGAGGCGCAGTCGCTTGGCTGCGCCTTTCGTTTTTCCTTCTATTATTCTCCACGAAAGGCGGCTTCAATTCCTCCGATGAATTCTCCGCCGACAAATGATTTCGCTATCCGCACAACGGAAATTCCGGACCGCATCCTCGGCGATTATCCCGTCGGGAAGGTCTACGATGAGATGCGCGCGCCGGATGGAACTCTTCGTCCGCACTATCAGGCGCTGGCCACCACGCTTGCCGCGCTCCCGCAGGAAGAGTTGCAGCGCCGCAAGCAGTCTGCGGATTTTTCATTTCTCACGCAGGGCATCACCTTCACCGTCTACGGTCGCGACGAAGGCACCGAGCGCATCTTTCCCTACGACCTGCTTCCTCGCCTCATCACCGCTGCGGAGTGGCGGACAATCGAGCGCGGACTGACCCAGCGCATCCTCGCGCTCAATCACTTTCTGCGTGATGTCTACAGCGACGCCAGGATTCTGGCCGACAAGGTCGTTCCGCGCCAGTTGGTCTACAGTTGCCGCCACTATCGCCGCCAGATGTGCGGGCTGGAGGTGCCGCGCAGCGTCTACATTGCCGTCGTCGGCAGCGACCTGCTGCGCTTGCCTAGCGGCGAGTTTGTCGTACTGGAGGATAACCTGCGCGTTCCCTCCGGCGTCAGTTACATGCTCACCAACCGCCGCGTGATGAAGCGCACCTTTCCACGACTTTTTCAAAGCTATGGCGTGCAGCCCATCGAGCATTATCCGCAACTTTTGCTGGCCACGCTTCGCTCGCTCGCGCCCGAGGGGCGTCCGGAGCCGAATATCGTTCTGCTCACGCCCGGCGTATTCAACTCCGCTTATTTTGAGCACACGTATCTGGCGCGCCAGATGGGCATCGATCTGGTGGAAGGCCGTGACCTGGTCACGCACGACAATATCGTCTACATGCGCACCACCGGCGGGCTGAAGCGCGTCGATGTGATCTATCGCCGTGTCGATGACGACTTCAGCGATCCGCTCGCCTTTCGATCAGACTCTTCGCTTGGATGCGCAGGTCTGTTCAACGCCTATCGCGCCGGTAACGTGACGGTCACCAATGCGTTTGGAACTGGACTGGCCGACGACAAAGGCATGTATGCCTATGTTCCACGCATGATCCGCTACTATCTGGGCGAGGACCCGATCCTGAATAACGTCGAGACCTATCTGCTCACTGAAGATGTCCAGCGTAAACATGTTCTTGCCAATCTGGACAAACTGGTGGTGAAAGCAGTGGGCGAAAGCGGAGGCTACGGCATGCTGATCGGTCCGCACTCCAGCGCTGCCCAGAGGGAGGAGTTTGCCCGGGCCATTGAGGCCAATCCGCGCAATTACATCGCGCAGCCGACGCTCGATTTTTCATGTGCCCCTTGTCTTTTTGACGGGCGATTGGAGCCGCGCCATGTCGATCTCCGTCCGTACATCCTTTTTGGCGACAAGGTGCAGATCGTCCCAGGCGGGCTGACGCGCGTAGCGCTGGAAAAAGGTTCGCTCGTCGTGAATTCCTCGCAGGGCGGGGGCAGCAAAGATACGTGGGTGCTCGAATAGCTTGTAATCTTCACCCTCTCATCAAGCGCGCAGAATGCGCCGGCAGTTATTCAGCAGGAGGAATCCATGTTATCCCGCGTTGCTGACAGTCTCTACTGGATGAGCCGCTACCTTGAGCGCGCGGAAAACACCGTTCGCCAGCTTGATGTGACGCTCAGCCTGCTGCTGGATACCTCCGACACCACCATCGAAACCCGTTGGAATCGGCTGATGCTTTCGCTGGGTTGCACTGACTGCATGGCCTGGAGCGGGGATATCGACGGGATGACGCGCAAGCTCATCTTCGATCCTGCGGATCCTGCCGCTATCAACTCCTGTATTCATGCGGCACGCGAAAATGCACGTCAGGTACGCGAAGAGATCAGTACCGAGCAGTGGCAGCGCCTCAATCGTCTGTTTCACCAGATGCATTCTCAGCAAGCCGAGCTTCAGTCCCGCGGCAACATCAGCGATCTGCTCGGGTCCATCATCGACGGTATCCACCTCTTCAAAGGCGTCACCGACACAACAATGATTCATGGCGATGGATGGCAGTTCATCCGCCTTGGACGCTATCTGGAGCGCGCCTACGCCACGGCGACTTTGCTGGACGTACATCGCGAAAGCCTGTTGCATGTGCCCGAGGGCGAAAACAATGGCTATCGCTATCTGGAACTGGTGGGTCTGCTGCGCTGCTGCACCTCCTTTGAGGCCTATTGTCAGGTGTATACAGCCGACATCACCTCTGAGCGCATCCTGGAGTTTCTGTTGCTGAATCGCGATTTTCCTCACGCGCTTCGTTACGCCATCGACGGCATCCGCCAGTCGCTCGAAGCAATCGAGTCCTCCGGCGCCAGGCGAGCGCCAGAGGCGCTGCATGCCTGCGTCGGGCGACTCCAGTCCATGCTGCGCTACACCACCATCGACGAGATTCTCCGGGGGGACACTGGCGCATTTCTTCACTCCATCCGCGCCCAGTGCCAGCAGATACACGAGTTACTCTACAGTCATTACATGCACTATTCCGTCCAGACAGCTCTCGCACTCTAGGCAGGCAGGCGGACACCCACCATCAACCGCAACAGGCAGTCGGCAAAGGCAGTGGCAGTGAGAATGTACAGCAGTATCCCCTCATTCATGCACGAGCAGCAGGCTCATCGCATTCCAGCAGGCGAGGCGAATATGAACTTCTACTCCATCCGCCATCTCACGCGCTTCCGCTACACCCGGCCAGTCAGCGAAAGCATCATGGAAGTGCGCATGCACCCCCGTACCGATGCGGCCCAGCACTGTCTTTCGTTTTCGCTCGCCGTCAGTCCGCGCTGCCGCGTCTTCAGCTATCGCGATCAATACGGCAACGACGTACAGCACTTTGATATTCCCGGCGAACACGCTCAGCTTGTGATTCTCGCCGAATCGTTGATCGAGCAGCACCCTGCCGAACCGCTGCCCTCGGCTCTGCCGTCCTCTGCATGGGATGATCTTGCCGAATTGATCGAAGGTGGCGACTACGGTGAGATGCTGCTGCCCAGCCAGTTCACTCATCCCTCCGGCGCGTTGAAGCAGTTAGCCGCCGAACTGCGCATCAGTCGCCGCGATGACCCGCTTACCCTCGCGCGGGAACTGAATCATGCGCTCTACCAGTACTTCGAATACGTTCCCCGCTCGACGCGTGTCGATTCGCCGATCGATGAGGCGATCCTGAGCCGCAAAGGCGTCTGTCAGGATTTCGCCCATACCATGATCGCTCTTCTTCGTTTGCAGGGTATTCCAGCGCGTTACGTCTCCGGCTATCTCTATCGCGGCAGCGGAGATCATGACCGCTCTACTCCGGACGCGACGCATGCCTGGGTGGAGGCGCAACTGCCGGGTCTGGACTGGGTCGGCTTTGACCCGACCAACGATCTGCTGGCCGGGGCGCGCCATATTCGCACCGCCATTGGACGTGATTACTCTGATGTGCCGCCGACGCATGGCATCTTCCGCGGCAATGCGGAAAGTGAACTGTACGTTGCTGTGCAGGTGGAGGCCAGCAGCAGCGCGCCGGTTCTCGATCGTCGCCAGCACGTGCCGGACGACTGGACTGTGCTGGTGGAGCGTGCGCGGGAAGCGCCACCGCGCCCAACCCCACTCGCTTCGGCGCAGATCGTGCAACAACAGCAGTAAACGCACGTTTCTGTCTCGGTTGAACTTCCAGCCACGCATGCCGGAGGTCGCCTGCTCCAGGCTTTCCCTCGTGACGCGCACATCGATAATTCAGGAAGCAGCATGGACGTGAGGAAAACTGCCGTTATCATCGGGGCCGGACCGGCTGGACTGACCGCGGCGCTGGAGTTCTGCCGCCGGTCGGAGGTTCACCCCATCGTCGTGGAATCCACCGCGGAGATCGGCGGACTTTCGCGCACCATCCGCTACAAAGGCAACCGCATGGATGTGGGCGGGCATCGCTTTTTTTCCAAATCGGATCGCGTCATGAACTGGTGGACCGAGCTTTTTCCCATCGCGCATGAGGACGGAGTCGCGACCGCCGTTCGCTATCAAAACCAGCAGCGCACCGTCTCCGCCACTGCCGATGCTGAGTCCGAACGCGTCCTGCTGCTGCGTCCGCGCCGCAGCAGAATTTACTTTCTGCGCCGCTTCTTCGACTACCCCTTGGTCCTCAACGCAGCGACTCTCGGCGCACTTGGACTTCGGCGCACGCTGCGCATCGGTTGCAGCTATCTGACTGCAAAGCTTGCTCCGCGCAAGCCGGAACGCACGCTGGAAGATTTCTTCATCAACCGCTTTGGCAGCGAACTATTTCATACGTTTTTTCGTGATTACACAGAAAAAGTCTGGGGTGTTCCGTGCTCTGCCATCAGCGCCGAATGGGGCGCGCGCCGCATCAAAGGTCTTTCTTTGCGTGCTGCCGTGGTTCACTTCCTGCGCCAACAGGGCAAGCCAAATCCAGCATCCGGGATTGCGCAGAAATCCACTGAAACCTCGTTGATCGAGCGCTTCCTCTATCCCAAGCTCGGTCCCGGTCAACTCTGGGAGCACGTCGCGTCGCTCGTTCAGCAGCACGGCGGCGAAATCCGCCTCCAGTCCACTGTTACCGGTCTGCATTGCGCCGACGATCAGGTTCACGCCGTCACAGTCTGCGATGTGCGCGGGGCAACCACCACCATTGCGGCAGATTACGTGCTCTCCACCATGCCGGTGCGCGATCTGATCCGCGCGCTCGATGGCCCAGTTCCCGACGCCGTTCGTAAAGTCGGGGACGGTCTTCTCTATCGCGACTTCATCACCGTGGGCCTGCTGGTGGAGACGCTCAGCCTTACCGAGAAGGACGGCTCACGGCTCCGCGACACCTGGATATACATTCAGGAGCCGGATGTCCGGATGGGTCGGCTGCAAATCTTCAACAACTGGAGTCCTCATCTGGTCGCCGACCCGAGTCAAACCTGGATAGGGCTGGAGTACTTCTGCGAGGAAGGGGATGATCTCTGGAGCCGCGACGACCAATCCATCGCCGACTTCGCCATCGCTGAAGCGGAAACGATCGGCATTCTGCGTCGCAGCGCGGTGACGGACTGGCATGTTGTGCGCGTACCGAAGAGCTATCCGGCCTACTTCGGCACCTATGACCGTTTTCCGGAGATCGTCGCCTTCGTCAGCCGCTTCCGCAATCTTTTCCTGATCGGACGCAATGGCATGCACAAGTACAACAACCAGGACCACTCCATGCTTACCGCCATGGCCGCCGTCGATGCCATTCTGGCAGGCGACACCGACAAGTCCGCGCTGTGGGCGATCAACACCGAGCAGGAGTACAGCGAATCGCAGTCCGAAGCACGGCCATAAATTCGTTGCAGCAGGATTATCCCTTGCGTCGCAGCAGGCTGTTGACCAGTGCGCGTCGCCCGCTGATGCGCTCTTCGCGTGCCACTTCATGTCGCCCGCGTTCAAAGACCGCGATGCTGTCATAGAAGTGCATGGAGAGGGTCGTTCGCGTGAACTCGGTTGGAGGCAGTTGCCCGCGCGTCCAGTCTGCGTTCAGCTCATCCATCAGCCGCTTGCAAAGCTCCATGAAGCTGCCTTCGCGCCCCAGCCCACCGCCATACTCATCCCAGTAAGCGGTGTGCAGGTCTTCCACCATGTAGACGCCGTCGCGCGCGGTGCGCGGATAAAGATAGCGGAAGGTCTCCACGACATGAGCCATCTGGTGGCTGCCATCGTCTAGCACCACGTCGGGTGCGCCAAACTCATCCAGCACACTTTGCAGAAAACCCATATCAGCCTGGCTGCCGATGCGAATCGCAATCTGATCTTCGGCAAACTGCGCGCACTCCGGATTTACATCGATGCCGACGATCCGGGCATGCGGGCCAAGCCAGCGCTTCCACATCTGCGCCGAGCCGCCACGTCCGCAGCCAATCTCCAGAAACAGTACCGGGCGATTCACATAGCGCTGGAAATGCGCTTCATACGCGGCAAAGTAGTGCGTCCACTTGTGAATCGTGCGTTGCCGATTGTTCAGAAACTCCGACCACAGACTCACGCGCACACCATCCTCGCCGCGCCTGCGACGTCTATTGCACCGTCAACGCAACCGAAGCCGAGTGCTCCGCTGCATTCACGCCATTGCTGGTCTGCGCCGTCACCGTGATGGTGTAGGTTCCCGGCGGCGTGCCGCCAAAGATCGGCCCCAGATGGTAATACCAATACTGCGCCGAGCATCCAGTCGCGCTGGCCAGCATCACTGACAGCAGCGCCATCAGCATGATGCCGCGCATCAGCTTCCGTCGCTTGCGCGCCAGCCAGCCCAGCCCGACGATGCCGGGCAGCAAAGCCAGATACGCGCCATTGCTCCGGGCCAGCGGACTTCCCGGCGTTCTTGAACGCCGCAGCATCGCATCCGTGGAATCGGTCGCCGTGGTCTGGATATTCATCACTGCCGTCTGCGGCGTCGCAGTCGTAATCTCCATATTGGCAGGCGTGTTGTTGCAGGTCACGTAATCGATGGGCAATCCGGAGCAGGAAAGGCTGATAAACCCTGTAAATCCGTTCAGCGGAGTAATGGTAATCGTCGTTGCTGCCGTACCACCGGTTTTCACTGTAAAGGTGGTCGGTGCGAGTGTAATCGTGAAATCCGGTATTGCTGCCGCATCCGGAGTCAGGCTCAACGGTTTTGAGCTGGAGGAGGTATCCGTCGTGGTTCCGGCGAATTCCGCATGCAGCGCGTGATCGCCGGATCCAAGATCATCCACGCGAAACGTTGCCGCTCCCTGACCATTCAGCGCCGCTCCAGAGAGCCAATGCGTCGCGCTGCCGGTCACGTCCACCAGGGAGACGGCTCCACTCACCGGCTGCCCGGTGTCATCGGTCACATTCACCGTCACCGACGCATGTCCGGCGGCATCCTTTGACACTGGCGACATGGTTGTGTACGTACGTGACTGGGCAGAAGCCAGCCCTGCAACAAATAAAGCACAGAACAGTCCTGTCGCTGTGCGCGCCGTTCGGCGCATGATCCACCTTTGCATCACCCGCAAACTATCCTCTGCCTGCAAAATCACTCTCGCTGAAAACGATCCGTTTTCCTATTGTATCCGGCCCAGCCGCCAATTCGGCCATCGCGCCCAGCGAATCCCATTTTGCGCACCGAATCTGTCGCAAAACCACCCTGCTTTGGCTCCGAGACGCTTGTTCTACAGACGCACCAATCCGCAGCTTGTGAGCCATTTTGCAGGATTGGGGGCGGAGATTGATATGCTTGGCACGAGGATTCTCCCCGTGATTGCTCACCTGCGCGGCAAACTCATCCATAAACAGCCAGGCCGGGCCATTGTTGAAACCGGCGGCGGCGTCGGCTACGAGGTCACGATCACCATTCCCAGCTTCACCGCGCTGCCTGCGCTGGGTGAGCCGGTCGCCTTGCACATCCACACCCAGGTTCGCGAAGACCAGCTCGCGCTCTTCGGTTTCCACGAGTTGGACGAAAAGCGCCTCTTCGAGCGGTTGATCGGTGTGACCGGCGTCGGCCCTCGACTCGCCATTACGCTGCTCAGCGGACTGACGCCGGAGCGCGCCGTGGCTTCCATCCGCGCGCAGGATCACGCCTCGTTGACACGCATTCCGGGCGTCGGGAAAAAACTGGCCGAGCGGCTCGTGCTCGAACTCAAGGACAAGCTCGATGACTTCGCCGCAGCTCCAGTTGTTGCCATCGCGCAGGGCATCGCCGTGGAAGATGTGCTCTCCGCGCTCACCAATCTCGGCTATCAACGCACTTCGGCGGAAAAATCCGTTCAGGTGGCCATCGAAAAGGACGAGTCTCTGGCCGCAGACTTTGACAGGCTGTTCCGTGCAGCGCTGAAGACCATCCGCTGAGGAGGAATTTCATGCCGCGCTCCAAATCCGCAGCACCCACAGTGGTCACTTCTTCCGCCGCCGCGCACCTGCGCCCCGCTTCGCTGACGTTCCTGCGTGCGCTCATCCGCGCCAACCGCCGCGATCCCGTTGTCGCGCGCGAGTGGTTTGCCGCGCACAAAGCCGACTGGGAACGCGAGCTGAAGCAGCCGATGTTGGCCCTGATCGCGGCGATCACCGTGGAGATGGAGTCCTTTGCGCCGGCTCACGTCCGCCCACCGGAAAAATCCTTCTTCCGCATCTATCGTGACACGCGTTTTTCCAACGACAAGCGCCCCTATAAGGAACACGTCGCCGCCTGGTGGTCGCATCGCGATCTGGAGAAGACTTCCGGTGCCGGATTTTATTTTCACATCTCTCCCAGCGAGGTGATCGTGGCCGCTGGAGCCTACATGCCCGGCAAAGAGCAACTCGCCGCTATTCGCGGCTGGCTTGCCGAGCATCACGCTGAGTTTCGCGCTCTGTTGAATACGCCTGCACTGCGTCGCACCTTTGCGGAATTTGAAGGGAACGCGCTCACGCGTTCCCCCGCCGGTTTCGCCGCCGATCATCCAGCACTCGATCTGTTGCGCTGCCGCCAGTGGGGACTCTCCTGCACGCTGCCTGTGGAAGCGGCGCTGAACGCTCGGTTCGCGGCAGAAATTGTGCGCCGATTCCGCCTTGCTGCGCCCGTGGTAGCCGCGCTGAACACGGCCATTCTGACACCAGCGCACCAGCCGGAACCGGCGCGTCATCGTGTCCTCTTTGGTTTCGCTGAAGGCCAAAAACCAGCAAAAACCGCTAAAAAACGCTAATTTCTGCTAAAACCCAAGAAAAACCTGTGGAAATGGCTCTTTTCCGGTTGACTTTCCTGCCTCAAAAGTCGCAAGGTAACCATCGACAGGTTTCTTCGGAACCGCGTCCTTATTGAGGATTTCCTCATCTGCGGGCTGTGTCGCAGTTGCCGTGCACAGTCCTCAGGCGGTTCAAGTGATCCGGTGAAACCGGGCAACGCATTTCAAAGCCGTCAAACGGCAAAAACGGAGGAGAAAATCATGGCAGCAGGAATGACCAAAACCGCGCTGATTCGCCAGATGGCGGAGAAGCTGGAAATGACCAACAAGCAGGCAGGTGCTTTCCTCGACCTTCTGGCCGAGACCGCCATCAAGGAAACAAAGAAGAACGGCCTGTTCATCATCCCGGGCATCGGTCGCCTGGTGAAGGCCGAGCGCAAGGCGCGCATGGGCCGCAATCCCCAGACCGGCGAGCAGATCAAGATCAAGGCCAAGACCGTGGTCAAGTTCCGCGTGGCCAAGACCGCCAAGGACTCAATCGCTCCCACCAAGAAGTAGTTGCACCGATCCACAGCGGCAGGCGCATCTCTTCGTGATGCGTCTGCCGTTTTTTCATGCAGCGAGCTTGTCCGCTTTGGTCGCGCCCATGGGCAGTGCCGCACGCGCCACCAGGCCGAGTCCGCAGGCAATCAGCAGCGCACGCTCCAGCAGTTGCGCGTTGTACTGCCAGCTCAGCGCGGCAAAGCTCACAAAGACTCCCAACGCTGCGACCTCCCGCAGCAGAGCTCTGGTCCACTGCCGGGGTGTAATCCCTGAGTCTTTTGTACTGGCGATCACCACGACCTCATACGCCACCAGAACCGGTAGGACGGCCAGTGCTCCCACCGGCGGCATCAGCACGCTCACTGCAAGCGCCAACAGCAGCGATCCGGCAGCCAGGAGGCGACGCCCGTCGTTCGCAGCAGCCCACACGCGCAGCCATGCTCCCAGTCCGCTGAGCGCCACAGCCAGCCAAGTCACCAGAACAATGCCCGTCGTGGAACTCATCCCCATCGTGCTTTGCC
>JAJZHE010000229.1 GCA_021804655.1 Acidobacteriota bacterium | reverse complement strand
GGGTCTTGTAAAAGTAACGCGCGTGGCCGGTGATGCGCGCGGCCTGGCCGACGAGATCGGAGAGCCACTGGGTGGAGGTGGTGTCGCGCATGATGTCGAGGTCCTTGTCGCCGAGCATGTCGGTGAGCAGGAAGGCGCGGATGCGCGGGAGGGTGCCGTCCAGCGCCCATTTGGCGGCGAGGTGACGACTGCCGTAGGTGTGGTCTTCCCCCTGCCAGCTTTGCATGGCTTCTTCGCCGTCCAGGAAGACGAGCCAGACGCTGTCGCCGTCGAGTTTTCCGCCGGTCATGCGGGCGCGCAGTTCGTTGGCCATCTCGATGAGCAGTCCGGTGGTGGAGCCGCCGTCGTTGGCTCCGACGAAGTGGATATTGCGCAGCGGATAGTTGGTTTCATAGTGCGTGGCGAGGACGATGATGCCGGGTTTGCGGCCCGGAAAGCGCACGATGAAGTTGCGCATGGGAATGGGGCCAATCGCGGTGTTGGCCGTGAAGGCGTCTTCTTCGAGATTGTCCTGACGGAACTGGGCGCGGAGGAAGGCTTCCGCCCTGGCGTGGCCGGGGCTGAGGCACCAGCGCGGACCGATGGCGACAAACTGACGCGCGTAGTCCAGGGCGCGGTCGCCGCGAAAATGCTCCTGCGCTGAGGCGACAGAAGCAAGAAGGAACAGGAGACCAAACAAGGACAGCAGACGCAGGCGACTCATGCGGATTTTTCCTTTGCTTTGCCGCGCATCGGGTGAACCCACCAGGCGACGGCGATGCTGATGAGATAAAGCAGCAGCATGGGAATGGCGAAGGCGAACTGGGTGGGAATGTCGGGCGACGGGGTGATGATCTCCACAATGATGAAGATGATCAGAATGGCGTAGCGGATGTTTTTCCAGAGGAAACGCGGGCTGACGATGCCGAACATGGCGAGAAAAAAGATGACGACGGGCAGCTCAAAGGTGGCTCCCATGCCGAGGATGAGCGAGAAGAAGAAGCTGGTGTACTCCTCGACGCTGATGATGGGATGGACGCCGAGGTTGTGGCTGAGATCGATGATGAGGAACTTGAGCATGCCCGGAAAGACGAAGAAATATCCGAGCAAAGCGCCGCTGAAAAAGAGGCCGATGGCAGAGGCCATGAAGGGAATGACGAAACGCTTTTCGCGCTGATAAAGGCCGGGTGCGATGAAGAGCCAGACCTGAAAAAGGATGTATGGCGAGGCCAGGAGGACGGCACCGACAAGCGGAATCTGGATGTAGCGCAGATTGACGAGATCGGCGGGGTGCGTGAAGTTGAGTTGGATGCCGATATGCGTCAACGGCGCCTGCATCAGGCTGTATAACTGCGGCGCGAAGACGACGGCGACCAGGTAACCGAGAACCAGCGCAACAGCGGAGTGAATGAGACGACGGCGCAGCTCGTCGAGATGCTCGAAGAGGCTCATGCCCGGCAGGTCGGCGCGCTCGGAGACGGCGGCTTTGGCGCGGTCGAAGATGTCTGGACCGGAGTTGGCGCTATCCATTTTGCTCCTGCGGCTGCGCTGAGGTTGGTTCGGGAAGGTGGCTCACCTCTGGCTGCTGGCTCGTTCCTGGCTCTGGAATTGACGTCGGAATCGACTCCGGAATCGCCGACTCTGCCAGAGCGGAGGCCGAGGCGGGATCTGCGGTCGGCACCAGACCGCGAAAGGCGCGCGGAACGACTCCACCCTGCGTGGGTGGCTGAATGGTTGGAAAGCTGACCGGACGCTCTGGTGTGGATGCAGATTCAAGAGCTTCCTTCTGCGCAGGCGATTTTGCTTCAGGGCTGGAAGAATCGGGACTGGAAGAATCGGGACTGGAAGAATCCGGACTGGAAGACGTTTCCGCGAGTGTCGGTTCCGGGATGGCATCTGTGGGGATGGCATCTGTGGGCATGGCGGCTGCGGCAAAGACCGGCACGGGCGGAGGCATGTGCGGAATCTCGGCGGTGGAGGCGGAAAGCTGGCGCTGGCGCTCGACCTCTTCGCTGATGCGCAGTTCCTCTTCCATCTGAAACTTGAAGTCATTGGAGATTTTGCGGAACTCGTACATGAGCTTGCCGATCTGGCGGCCAATCTCCGGCAGGCGGCGCGGGCCAAAGATCATGAGCGCCAGCAGCATGAGCAGCATCGTGTCGGGGATGCCGATGCTGGCGGCAAAGACCGGGTGCGGGATGGAGGATGGCACAAAGATCACGATCAGAAGGCTCTACCTTGAAGAATGTACAACTTTGCTGGAGAAGAAAATGAAATCGTCAACCTCATGATACGCGTCGGGATTGGCTGATTCCAACCCAGATGCAGCACGAATTCTGATGGAATACGCGCCGGAGCGCCCGATGGGTGCATTTCAGCGGAGAGACGGCCGCAGCAGGCGCTCTGCGGCCAGCCTTCCACTGAGCAGGGCACCCTGAATGGAGGGGCTGGCGACGTGATCGCCGCAGAGGACAAGGCCGCTGTCCACGGGCGCGGCGGTGATGGACGGCAGCACGGGAGTCATGGGCAGCGCGTGCTGGATGGGATAGCCGGCGACGACGCTCCAGCGCTGCACGGCATGGCCAAACCAGCGGCGCAGATGGGTGCGCGTCTCCTGCTCCAGCCGCTGCATGGCTTCGTCGGAGTCTGGCGCGGCGCCGACGACATTGGCGCAGATGAGATGAGCGCCGGGCGGCGCGTATTCAGGCGAAACCAGAGAGAGGACGGCGAGATGGTTGACCGGTCCGGCGGTGGGGCCGTCGCCGTTGAGCGCGATGACCGGCTCCTCCAACGGAGATTGCGTTGCGGCGTAATAGATTGTGGTGGTGCGGTTCCAGATGCGGGGCGGCGCAGCGCTGGCTGGCCGGAGCGAGGCGAGGAGCTGGCGCGTGTGTGGCTCTGGTGTGGCCAGAACGATGCGACGCGCGGGGATGGATTCGCCATCCGCCAGGTGCGCGAGCCAGTGATCGGCGCGCTGCTCCAGGCGCTCGATCGAACGGCCACAGGTCAGAGTATCGGCGGGCAAAGCCGCGGCAAGCTGCTGCGGCAACG
>JAJZHE010000228.1 GCA_021804655.1 Acidobacteriota bacterium | reverse complement strand
GATGCAGCGTGCCCAGTCGTTCTCCATCCGCACCCAGCAGCGGTTCGGCAGCAAGCGACATCTTCCCCGGCATGCGCGTTCGATCCCTTGTTTCCCAGCGCTCGTCCAGTTCGATCCAGCAATGCGCGCCATGCAAACGAAACGAGACCAGACCGATGGTTGCATCCAGAATCGTTCCCAGTGACTGCCCTCGGCTAATCATCTCCAGAATCTCGCCGCGTCGTTGCTCATACAAAGCAAATCTTCTCTGGCTCGCTGTCTCTTCACGGCTCTTTTGCTCCAGCACAAGCGTCTGCTGCCTCACTCTGCGTCCCAGCAAGGCTACCCACGCAACAGCAGTCAGAATCAGGAATCCAAGCCCGGCAATCAGCCACATCAGCCGCTGAAACGTCCACCACGACGGCAACTCCTCCAGCGCTACATCTTCTGGCGTGCGCATCCGCACATCGAACCACATCCGGTCCCGCCAGTGGTTGCCGTTGTCCACAAAGCAGACTCCGGTTACCCGCACCCGACTGCCTACCTCCACTTCATCGCTTTTCCCGTGCGTCGCACCTGCCGAGCTTTGCCGCAGTGTTGCGGAAAACAGATGGTCGCCCGTGCGCAGCACATACATCGTCACGCGCGCATCCTTCACTTCAGCGACGACATATCCCTCCATGGACACCAGATCCAGCGCATACCGCCCCGCCGAAGCATCGTCCCAGCTAATCTCCCGCGGCTGCACTTCTGCTTGAGCCTGATTCCCAGGTGCACGTCGCAGTTGTCCGTCAACCATCCGCAGCGTCACCTGATCCAGATGCGGAAATCCCGTCGCCTCCACAGCATCTCCGACATGCAGCGGCAACCGCGATTGCGTCTCAATCATGAGTGAATCGCTTCCATTCTGCACCACAGCCAGTGCTCCTGGCTCAAAATACGTCAGCACTCCTGCAACTCTTACTCGTCCGCTCCTGTTTTCGTCCCGGTAGCTGAATCCTGTTTCGCGCAGCGGCGTCAGCGGCAGTGACCACACGCTCTGCTTTGCCGCATGCACCACCTCCAGTTGCCTGGGTGAACCCACGTCCACCCAGACTCCCGTGAACTGCATCTTGCTGTCAAAGGCACCGCTCGCCGTTCCGTTCACGCGGATTTCAGCTCCCAACAGCGCATCCCGGGACAGTCCATCCGGATGCGGCACCACCACCTGAATCACCCCTCCGCTCATCTCAACCGTCAGCAGCAGCGCCGGATGCGGCTGCTCATCATCGTAGGCAGCCGCAAGCACCTGCCCACTCACCGTCACAAATCGGCAATCTAACTCCGCATGCATCAGGTCACTGAAACTCGCCACCACCGGCTTCGGCAGCGCGCCGTGCCCCAGCAACTTGACCGCCTGCGCCATCACAATCGGGCGAAAGCTGTCTGTTGTCGTGCCAGTCACACGCACCCGGTCCCCCGGCTCCAGCCCGATATCGTGCGGATAACTCACATACAGCCCGATTGTTCCATCCTGCAGAAAAAGCGAGGAATCGCGCGGACGCGCATAGGTCACTGTCCCGGTAATCTCCACTGGAAGGTGGACTGCTGCCGCGCTGTTGCTCAGCGATGTCACCTGCTCCAGTCGTGTCAGCGGCTGTGGCGCAGCCATCCCGCGGGGCGCAAACATTGCCAGCCCGGCGGCGATCCAGGCCCCGGTCTTCCAGCCGCTGCAGCGCCGAGCGCTTCTCTCACTCCGGGTTCGCGGGAATACGCAAAGCTTCGGCGCACGCATCGGGCTACAGCTCATCTCCAATCCTGTGTTATCGGCATCTTTTGCATTTCATACAACGATTTCGGACGTTCTGCCGATTGAAAACCATCTTATTCCACTTTTTTCCATGCCGGAACCCACATTCGCTCCATCCCGACTGTCGCGATCTGGCGATCGAGCCGCCACTCCCTGTCCAATCCCTCATCCGGTCTGCTCTAATAACCTGTTGGCATATCCTCCAGCCACGTTTTTTATCGGAGTCACTGCATGTCCACCTCGACAGAAACTTCCGCTCATCGCACCGGCACTCAGACCCGCCCCACGCGCCATGTCGGCGTTCTCGGCGTTCCCATCGATCTCGGTGCCAGCCGACGCGGCGTCGATATGGGGCCGTCCGCCGTTCGCGTCGCCGGCCTGGATGCGCGTCTGGCCGCGCTTGGCCACACCGTCTCCGACTCCGGCAACATCGCCGTCGAAATCGCAGAAACCCAGCACTTCGGCAGCCGCAACGCACATTATCTGGACGAGATCGCCGATACCTGCACGCGCAGCGCCTCGGTCATTCTCGATATCCTCGCCGCCGGTCGCACGCCGCTGGTCCTCGGCGGCGACCACTCCATGGCCGCAGGCACCGTCAGCGGCGTCTCGGAGTTCTTCCGCCGCACAGGTGAACGCATCGGCCTGCTCTGGCTCGATGCGCACTCCGACATCAACACCCCGGAGACCTCACCCTCGGGCAACGTCCACGGCATGCCGCTCGCGGCCCTGCTCGGTCTTGGCCCCGCGCCGCTGGGAACCATCTTCCACTCCGAGCCAAAAATTGCCCCGGAGAACACCGTCCTCATCGGCATCCGCGATGTCGATCACGCCGAAAGCGACAATCTCCGTCGCGCCGGGGTACGCGTCTTCACTATGCGCGACATCGACGAGCGCGGCTTGCGCGCCGTCATGGAGGAAGCCTTGCGTCTGGTCTCGAACGGCACAGTCGGCTTCCACGTCTCGCTCGATATGGACTGGATCGACCCGGAAGACGCGCCCGGCGTCGGCACGCCCGTCCGCGGCGGAGCCACCTATCGCGAAGCCCACCTCGCCATGGAGATCGTCGCCGACCACGGTGGCCTCGTCAGTCTGGAGATCGTCGAGGTCAATCCGGTCCTCGACGAACGCAACCGCACTGCCGAGCTTGCCGTCGAACTCGCCTGCTCCGCCTTCGGCAAGAAAATTCTCTGACCACAGTCCGCTCCCGGTCCGCTACTGACCCGGCTCCTGCCTGCTGCTACCTGATCTGGTAGACCACGTTGAT
>JAJZHE010000227.1 GCA_021804655.1 Acidobacteriota bacterium | reverse complement strand
AGCAGATTCCCTTCGGGAAGGCCAACAAGAAAAGCAAGGGCAAAGGCAAGAACAACAGCAACAGAAAGAACAACCGCAACAGCAAGAGCAAAAGCAAGAGCAGATTCCCTGCGGGAAGGCCAACAAAAGTGAGCAATGTAGACAACGGATGCAGATGGCGCGCTATGCGCGCGGTAGCTGCATGAAATGTCCAGCGGGGAGGACAACAAGAAGGGCAACGCTAAGACAGAAACGCGGGAACGCAGGCTGAGCGCGAGGAGAGTTAGTGGGTGGCGGGGGTGGAGCGGAGTGTGGATGGCTGTGCGGCGGCGTGTCGGCGCATGCCGAGGAAGCCGAGGCGGCAGAGTGCGTAGGCTGCCAGAACGCCGAAACTGAGCGCAGCAAAGATGGCGCAGCAGAGCATGAGCAGGTTGATGGCGTTCTGCATGAGTGCGACTCCTGACCGGCGGCAGGCCCGTGTGGAAATTGGGGGAGGGCCTGAGGCCGGTTTTGATGACCGACAAATGGATTGTCGCAGAGAACGGGAAGAAATTGGAGGGCGCAGGTGTTGGCAAATAGAATACCTGTGAGCATCTTCCCGGAACGGGCCTGAGCCGTACCACAGGTCTACAGTCACTGAAAAAATTCCAGAGGAAATCTCAAGTCCTGTGTGAGTGGGACGAGCGAGGCAAACGATGAGCATCACGCACATCACGGTGAGAGGTGCGCGGCAGCATAATCTGCGCGATGTGACGGTGAGGATTCCACGGAATGCGCTGACGGTGGTGACGGGGCTGTCGGGTTCGGGGAAGAGTTCGCTGGCGTTTGACACGATCTATGCCGAGGGGCAGAGGCGGTATGTGGAGACGCTGTCGGCGTATGCGCGGCAGTTTCTGGACCAGATCGAGCGCCCGGATGTGGATGCGATCGAGGGGCTGAGTCCGGCGATCTCGATTGAACAGAAGACGACGAGCAGAAGCCCGCGCTCGACGGTGGGAACGATCACCGAGGTCTACGACTACCTGCGCCTGCTGTATGCGTCGGTGGGTGTGCCGCATTGTCCGCAATGCGGAAGGCCGATTCAGCGGCAGACGGCGGAGCAGATTGTGCAGCGCGTGCTGAGCGGCGGCGCGTCGGGCAGCGAAGCGCAGCGAGTGACGGTGATGGCTCCGGTGGTGCGCGGGCGCAAGGGCGAGTTTCGCGAGCTGCTGGAGGAGCTGGATCAGCAGGGATTTCGCGCGCGGATTGACGGGGAGATGCGTGACCTGACGGAGACGGTGACGCTGGACCGGCGGAAGAATCACACGATTGAAGCGGTGGTGGACCGGATTGTGTTGAAGGCGGGCGCGGAGAAACGGCTGGAAGTGGCGATTGGACGCGCGTTGCAGATGGCCGCCGGGCTGGTGATTGTGGCGACGGGCACGGGCGAACGGCGCGAGGAGCAGTTGTTTTCGACTTCGATGGCGTGTCCGGATTGCGGCCTGGATGTGCCGAAGCTGGAGCCGAGGAGCTTCAGCTTCAACTCGACGTATGGAGCGTGCGAGGAGTGCCATGGGCTGGGTTCGCTGTATGACTTCGACCCGGCGAAGGTGATTGTGGACTGGTCGAAGCCGCTGCTGGATGGCGGATTGGGACCGGGGTCGTCGTCGCAGTATCTGCTGAAGCTGATTCAACTGGCGGCGAAGCAGTTTGGAATTGATCTGAAGCAGCCGTTCGAGCAGTTGCCGAACAAGCATCAGCATCTGCTGGTCTATGGGCCGCCGCGCGGCGAGAGCACTCGGACAGGATTTCACGGGATTCTGGAGTATCTGCGCGAGAGTCTGGAGGACGCGAAGAGCGAGATGTATCGCGAGTCGATGATGGCGTATATGACGGCGACCGAGTGTCGTGCGTGCCAGGGTCACCGGCTGAAACCGGAGTCACTGGCTGTGACCGTCGGCGGTCGTTCGATTGGCGCGTTCACGGCGCTGGCATTGGAGCAGGCAGTGGAGGCCGCGCGGGAGCTGGAGTTTACGGCGCGCGAGGCGCTGGTGGCGGAGCGCATTCGGCGCGAGGTGGTGGAGCGGCTGGAGTTTCTGGTGGGTGTGGGGCTTGGATATCTGACGCTGGACCGAAGCGCGGCGACGCTGAGCGGCGGGGAGGGTCAGCGAATCCGGCTGGCGACGCAGATCGGGTCAAGGCTGCGCGGGGTGCTGTATGTGCTGGATGAGCCGTCGATCGGACTGCACCAGCGAGACAATCAGCGCTTGATCGAGGCGCTGGAGCGGCTGCGTGACCTGGGAAATACGGTGCTGGTGGTGGAGCACGATGAGGATACGATTCGCGCGGCGGATTATGTGCTGGACCTGGGACCGGGCGCAGGACGACTGGGCGGCGCGGTGGTGGCCGAGGGTACGCCGCAGGAGATTATGCAGACGCCCGAGTCGCTGACGGGGCAGTACATGAGCGGGAAGAAGACGATCCTGCACAGAGTGCAGCCGCGGCGACTGACAGGGCGATGGCTGACGGTGACAGGAGCGCGAGAGCACAATCTGCGCGAGGTCGCGGCACGGTTTCCGCTGGGTGTGATGACGGTGGTGACAGGCGTGAGCGGCAGCGGAAAAAGCACGCTGGTCAACGACATTCTGTATCGCTCGCTGGCGCAGACGATCTACGGTTCGCGCGAGGAGCCGGGAAATCACGACGCGATCGAAGGCGCCGAGCAGATTGACAAGGTGATCCGCATCGACCAGTCTCCGATTGGCAGGACGCCGCGGTCGAATCCGGCGACGTATACCCAGTTGTTTACGCCGCTGCGGGAACTGTATGCGATGTTGCCGGAGTCGCGGGAGCGGGGATACAAGGCTGGACGATTCAGCTTCAACGTGGCGGGCGGGCGTTGCGAGGCGTGCCAGGGCGATGGGCAGCGGCGGATCGAGATGAATTTTTTGCCGGATGTGTATGTGCAGTGCGAGGTATGCGGCGGAAAGCGGTATAACCAGGAGACGCTGGCGGTGCGGTTTCACGGGCTGTCGATTGCCGATGCGCTGGAGCTGACGATTGAGGACGCGCTGACGGAGTTGGG
>JAJZHE010000079.1 GCA_021804655.1 Acidobacteriota bacterium | reverse complement strand
AGGAAGGGATGACCAACTGAGGACAAGACAACATTGCAGAATCCCTGCGTCGCAACTGGCGTTTGAGCATTTCTGGGACCATCTGACCAAAACTGGCTAAACTGCTGATTTTTCAGGCTATACGCTTGGGGTGCGAGGGGTCGGCAGTTCAAATCTGCCCGTCCCGACCATTAGAATCAATCACTTGAAAAAGTTTCGTTTCTTCTGTGAGCGTCAATTGCAGGAGAATTTATGGGGATACTCAATGGAGATCCACAAATTTCCACGTAGCTATTGATCCGGCAACAAAATACCGTCATGCGACGTAGGCGAAGTTAGAGTCTTGAAAGAAGGCTTTGATTCTGTCGGGACGTCTTTCCGCGATCATGCTGCGCCGACGAACTCTACTTCCGTGCGTCCTCTTGCTCCATGTTGCTCGGACGCGCATGTACCACCGAAAGCCTGAGTATTTATGGGCCGAATATATAAAGACGACGGAACCTTCAGCCTGGTGTGGCGCAAAGGGCCACAGGGATGGAAGATTCTGCTCGACCACACAAGCTGATGCAACCGCGCGGGAACGCGCCGCCGAGAAAACCGAAAAACATCAGAAGCGCGCGCGCACGCCCAGTTGCAGCTCGCGCGGGCGAAAATAATTCGTGCCGTTGGTGATCAGTGGCTTGCCGAATTCAACGCTGTTCGTCGTCAGACCGGTGAGAAAGTTGAGCGTGGGCAGGCCGCCCGTGGTACTTCCGCGGCTGATGTAGTAGCCCGTGGTCTCAATCCAGGTGACGTTCTGGTGATTAAAGAGATTGAAGCTTTCGGCCAGCAGCTCCAGTTCGCGGTCTCCGCGAAAAATAAATCGCTTGCCCAGACGAAAATCCGCCGTATACGTCTCCGGATAGCGATAGGTATTGCGCCCCACGCTGTAGAGGCGATTGTCGCCGCCGGAACCATTCAGCCCCGGACCGACGCCCTCAATGAGCGTGCGGGACTGCGTATAAAACCCCGGCAGATAACCGCCGACGCGCATCGTGTAGGGCAGTCCGGAGCGAAACTGACCGACACCGGAGAGGCTCCAGTTCGCAAAGGCGCGACGCGCCCACTCAGCACCGTTCCATCGTGACTCCCAAAGCAGCATCGCCATCGCCGAGTGACGAATATCCAGACCGGAGGTGCCGTATTCCAGGCCATAGTTCGTGGGGTCGAGAACGCCGTTCACCTGCACATAGCCAGTTTCGTTTGGATTCCAGTCGGTCGCATGCGCATAGAGATAATGCGCGCGCAGACTCAATCCATTCCTTCCAAAGCGCAGAACGCGAATCATCGCAGCGTCGTATTTGGAATTGGCGCGACTCTCGATCGCATCGATCTGCTGATAATTGGGATTGAGTCTTGCGGAAAAAAATGGGACAGTGATCTGCGAGGTCTTGATCGGACCTGCGCCCAGACCATCGACAACGCCATAGGTGATCGTCTGCGGTCCCTGTGTGGGGTCGATATTCGTGTCAATGGAGACGGGCAGGCGGCGCCCCAGACTGGCCAGTGCACTCACCTCAATCTGCCAGTTGCCGGGCAGTGACTGGCCCACGCTGACGATGCCCTGATCCACCTCCTGCATGTGAAAGCCGGGAGCAAAAAATACGGCGCCAGGCTTGACCGCAGTCTGTGGCGGCGCGGAAAACGCGTAAGGAAACGGTGGCGCGCCAAGATCGGTCGCCTTGAAAAAGTACTGAAGGTCGCCATTCTGAGAGCCGGTCTGCGTCAGCGCGCCCAGAGCGGCTGAGTTATCGATGCGTCCGTAATAGAGACCCGCTCCTACGCGCAGCACCGTGGTGCGAAACGGCGACCACGCCAGACCGAAACGCGGCTCCCAGTTATACTCAATCGGCGGAAGTTTCGTCGTCTGCGGCAGGTCGGAGTTGGCCACTGCCGCAATCGGCGGCGGAAGCTGCTCAGCCTCCATGCGTCCGCCAAGGGAAAGCGTCAGAGAGCGGGCTGGTTGCCACTGCTCGGTGAAGAACGCCGCCAGATCGTTCGTGCTCAACGTCCAGGTGGAAGGCCCAAGCTGCTGCTTGAACCATGTGTAGCACGGCAGAAAACCGAGACTCTTTCCCGAGGGATCACAATTGTGCTGATTCTGGTAAGGATTATCCACTCCTGCCAGGCCATATTTCTGGAAGCTGGCAACGTCGGAGATGAAGTTCAGTAGCGTCGCATAATCATAGGTTCCGTTCTGGTTGTACACGCCGTTTGTCGTATCCGCAATGTGATCGAAGCTGACTCCCAACTTGACCAGGTGCTCTCCATGCACCCAGCTCAGCGTATCGATGCCCAGAAACGACTGCTCATCCGGGTAGCGCGTGCCCACCAGCCGAGCCGGCGAGCCAAGAACAAATCCATAGCGCGAGTCGGCCATCATCTCCGGCAACCGACCGCTCGCAGTGGCAATCAGCGTGGACTCCAGCGTCGAAGGAGCCGACGAAGTAACACTCAGAATATGGCGATTCCATTGGCCGCCAAGCACGTTCAGCAGGTTGGCGGTAAAAAACTTTTCATGTTGCGCAATCACCCATCCGCTGCGACGGCTTGTATTGCCAAAGCTGTGACCGCCGTAGGTTTCAATCGTGCTGCCCAGCGCCCCGGAAGGCGAAATAAAATCCGCAACATTGAACTCTGTATCCACATGCTGACGCTCCGTGGGCTGCCAGTCCAGACGCAGAAAACCTTGAAGTTGATGCGCCGTGCGCGGCACCTGGCCCAGCAGCCCGGTGAACTGCGTCAACCAGTTCGAGTAAGTCGCCACTTCCTGCTCAAAGAGCGTGGCCCCACCGATACCAAGCCGTGCACCCAGAATCGCAAGGTTTTTATTCGTAGGCTGAAGATAGAAGTTTTCCGGCTCGCGCACAGTGGCCATCGCAGGATCGTTGCGCCACAAGCCATCAAAGGACGCAAAGCCCCACAGTGCCCGACGAATGATCTGCCGTCCCGCTCCCAGGCCGACCGCTTCGCGACTCCACGGCGGACTGAAATTGACCGGAGCGTATTGCACGACGGTCGTCGACGTAGCCGGAGCCGTCAGTGCAAGCCGCTGCGTGTATGGATTCAGCGCGCCCCAGGCGCTGTTTCGTATATTGAAGAAGAATTGGCCATGGAGTCCGTTGCGACCATGCTGCGTGAAAAGATCCACCGCGCCGCCATCCCCATGCGTCTGATCGGCGCCAGCCAGACCGCGGCGCGCACCCAGCGTCATCACGGCGGACTCGCCCAGTGTTTGTTCCGTGCGTCCCTGATTGTTGCCGCCGCGCTGGAAACCAACCGGCGTCCGCACACCATCCACCGTGGTCGATGCCATGCGCGGGCTGCCGCCCAGCGAAACCGTCTGGCGGGCTGAGTCCGCCTCCAGCGAACCACCCAGCGAATTGTCCGGCGGCGGCGCATTGTTGATGTTGGCCGCAGGAGTCGTCGCCGCAATCGCCACCCAGTCATGCTCGCGCGCAGGCAGGGCGGCCAACTGCTGCCCGGTCAGCGTCGTAGTCACGGCAGGTTCCACCGGATCCAGACCGTCATCCTCGCTCTGTGCCGCCAGAATCCTGCGATTAGCCGAGACGACGACATTCAACGCTGCCTGGAGTTTCGTCGTGTGACCGGCGACGATCTCAATGCCATCCATCTCCGCATGGCCCAGCAGATCAACCGCGACCTGCATCGTGTATTCGCCCGGAGCCAGCCCGCTCAAGTGATACGCGCCCTTGCGATTGGTCGTGGCCGTCGCGGTCACGTCGGCTGAGGCGCTGTGGAGCACAACAGTCGCGTCGGCCAGCGGTCGGCTGTGGTCATCCGTCAGCAGACCATCCAGCCCGCCTGTTCCGCCAGCCGATTGCGCAGCACAGCGCAGAGCCATCGCAAGGCAAACCAGCAGCAGCCATCCAGGCCGCCAGCTGGTCCACAAACGATCAGCCCGCGCATGCACACACCCCGAGGCGCGTTGAGAATGAAACACTGCCCTGCTCCGTAAGCGACGGTCGCAACGCAGCAGAATATGGGAAAGTCGAAAATCAACCGAGCTGCGGGCCGCTGAAAGCTCGAAGCCCTGACTCAAATTGGAACATTACCAGCGAGTATAGGTCCTCTTTCGTTAGACTGAAAGAGACAGAAAGCAGGTTTACGGTAAATGTTCATCGATGAGGCACGGATTTATGTCAAGGCAGGGGATGGCGGCAACGGATGTGTCGCTTTCCGCCGGGAAAAATTCGTGCCCCGTGGCGGCCCCAGCGGCGGCGACGGCGGGCGTGGCGGCGACGTCGTCATGGAAGCCTCGCAGCAGCACAATACTCTCATTCACTTCCGCTACAACCCGGAACACAAGGCCGGCCGCGGACGCCACGGTGAAGGCTCCAACTGCACCGGCAAGGATGGCGAAGCCATCGTCCTTCAGGTGCCGGTGGGCACTTCGCTCTTTGACGAGGAGAGCGGTGAACTCATCCATGACTTTGCACAGCCCGGCGAGCGCGCCGTGGTGGCAAAAGGCGGACGCGGTGGACGCGGCAACCAGCACTTTGCCACTCCCACCCATCAGGCTCCTCGTGAATCCGAGCCTGGACGCCCCGGCGAAGAGCGGCGCTATCGGCTGGAGCTGAAACTGCTCGCCGATGTCGGCCTGGTGGGCTATCCCAACGCAGGCAAATCGACGCTCATCTCACGCGTCTCCGCGGCGCGGCCAAAGATCGCCAACTACCCGTTCACCACGCTGGAGCCGAACCTCGGCGTCGTCACCATCGGCGAAATGCCGGCGCAATTCAGCTTTGTCATGGCGGATATGCCGGGCCTCATCGAGGGCGCGCATCTTGGCTCCGGACTCGGCATCCAGTTCCTGCGCCACATCGAGCGAACGCGCGTGCTGGCGCACCTCATCGACGTCTCCGACGGATCCGGACGCCCCGATCCCATCGAAGACTTCAAAGTCATCTGCGCCGAACTGGAGAACTTTGGACACGGTCTGATGGACAAGCCAATGATCGTCGTCGCCACCAAGCTGGACGCCGCCAACCCGGAAAAGCTGAAGAAACTGGCCGCTTCCGCAAAGCGCCGCAAGCTGCCCTTCTACACCATCTCTGCCGTCACGGGCGAGGGCATCGACGAACTCAAATATGCTCTGGCAGAGGCCGTACGTCTGGCCACTCCCGAGATTGCAAATGCACTCTCCGCGTCGCAGGTTCCCGTCTTCTGAACCGATTCCCGCGTTCACTCCGCTACAATAATGAGGAAACGCCCGTGCCGTGCGACGATACTTTTCCCGGCCCCGCGCATCGAACCTTTATGCTGAACTCGCCACTGCCCGAAGCGCTGACTTTTGATGATGTTCTGCTCGTCCCTGCCTACTCGGACGTGGTGCCGACGCAGGTGAGCACGCAAACTCGTCTGACAGCCGACATCACGCTGAATACTCCGCTGATCTCTGCGGCCATGGACACGGTCACTGAGTCGCGCATGGCCATCGCCATGGCTCAGCAGGGCGGCATCGGCATCGTGCATCGCAATCTCACGATTCCCGAGCAGGCCGGCGAAATCGACAAGGTCAAGCGCTCAGAGAGCGGCATGATCGTCGATCCGGTCACCATCGAGCCGGACCAGCCCATTGCAGCCGCGCTCGACGTCATGCGTCGCTACAAGATCTCCGGAGTTCCCGTCACCCGCGGCAAACGCCTCGTGGGCATCCTCACCAATCGCGATCTGCGCTTTGAAACCCGCTCCGATATTCCCATCAACGATGTGATGACGCGCGAAAATCTCATCACCGTTCCGGTGGGAACCACACTTGAAGAAGCAGAATTGATCCTGCATCAGCATCGCGTCGAAAAACTGCTGGTCGTCAACGATCAGTACGAGTTGAAGGGGCTGATTACCGTCAAGGATATTCAGAAGAAGCTGAAGTATCCCAACGCCTCCAAGGACTCCAAAGGGCGGCTGCGCGTCGGCGGAGCCATCGGCGCCACAGGAGACTTTCTGGAGCGCGCCGCAGAATTGGTCCGTACGCGCTGCGATGTTCTTGCCATCGACTCCGCACACGGTCACTCTTCGCGCGTGCTGGAAGCAGTCACCGCCGTGAAAAAGGCATTCCCCAATGTGGCTCTTTTAGCCGGCAACGTTGCAACTTACGAAGGTACGCTTGCCTTGATCGACGCCGGCGCCGATGCCGTCAAAGTGGGCTTCGGGCCGGGATCCATCTGCACCACCCGCGTCGTCACCGGAGCCGGAATGCCACAGATTACGGCCATCGCCGAGGCTTTCCGCGCGGCAAACGAACGCGGCATTCCGGTGATTGCCGACGGGGGCATCAAGTACTCCGGCGAAATCACCAAGGCGATTGCCGCCGGTGCCAGTTCCGTGATGATCGGCTCGCTCTTTGCCGGCGTGGACGAGAGCCCTGGCGAAACCATTCTTTATCAGGGACGCTCGTTCAAGAGTTACCGTGGCATGGGGTCACTCACCGCAATGGCCCTTGGTTCCAGCGAACGTTACTTTCAAGGCGCCTCGACCGAGAGCCAGAACAGCACCGAAAACGTCGTCCAGCGCGAGCGTTCCAGCGAAAATCGCCTGACCAAGTTCGTCCCGGAGGGCATCGAAGGCCGCGTCCCTTATCGTGGACAGCTGGAGGCGATGGTGCAGCAGCTTGTCGGTGGCTTGCGCTCCGGCATGGGCTATCTGGGCTGCGCGTCCATCGACGAATTGCAGCGCAATGCGCGCTTCACGCGCATCTCCAGCGCCGGCCTGCGCGAAAGCCACGTGCATGATGTCATCATCACGCGTGAAGCGCCCAATTATCACGTCGAGTAATTCATCGACTCTTCGCATGCACGGCTCCTGCTCCGGATTTCTGCATCCGAGGCGGTTGCCGTGCATCTGTTTAGAAAGCATAGATTCTCAGGCCGCAAATGATTTCAAGCAAAATCCAGCCAGGCGAGTTCAGCCAGTTGGTCAGTTGAGCCAGGCAAGATACGCCGCACCGCTGCTCCGTTCCTGGACTGAGATTGATTCGCATTCTTTGAGGCAAAAAGTTTATGGCAACGCCAAGTGACGCAATGCAGCTCGACGCTTCCACTGAAGCAACCGGAGTCGAGCGCACCGTCGTGAATCCGTCCGTGGACATGCACGCGCACTGGAAGCCGCGCGCCAATCCATGGCTGATCGCGATGACAGTCGCTCTGGCGGCGTTCATGGAGGTGCTCGACACCTCGATTGCCAATGTCGCCCTGCCCCACATCGCCGGCAATCTGGGCGCCAGCACCGATGAAGGCACCTGGGTGCTCACCAGCTATCTGGTGTCGAACGCGATCGTTCTGCCGCTCGGTGGGTGGGCCTCCAACTTGATGGGCAGAAAGAACTTCTTTCTGCTGTGCATCACCATCTTCACCATCTCCAGTTTCCTCTGCGGCATCGCGCCCACATTGCCCATGCTGCTCTTGTGCCGCGTGTTGCAGGGCGCTGGCGGTGGCGGCTTGCAGCCCATGGCCCAGGCCATCATGGCAGACTCCTTCGACGAAAAGCATCGCGGCCAGGCCTTTGCTCTTTACGGTCTGGTCGCCGTGCTCGCCCCGTCCATCGGTCCAACGCTGGGCGGATGGATCACCGACAGCTACTCCTGGCGCTGGATCTTTTACATCAATATTCCCGTCGGCATCCTGGCCTACATTCTCGTCACCCGCATGGTCGATGATCCTCCATGGATCGTTCCCGACCGCAAGCACCTGCTCAACATGGACTTCATGGGACTGGCCTTCCTCAGTCTGGCCATGGGCGGCATGCAGATCATGCTTGACAAGGGCGAGGAAAACGACTGGTTCTCTTCGGGATTCATCTGCTTCTTCGCGGTCATATTTGTCGGTGGACTCATTGGGCTGATCGTCTGGGAACTGCGGCAGAAAAACCCGCTGATCAACCTCAAGCTCTTTCGCTATAAAAACTTCGCCATCAGTTGTTTCCTCATGGCCCTGGTCGGCGGCGTGCTCAATGCAAGCACCGTCCTGCAGCCTCAGATGTTACAGAGCCTGCTGGGCTACACGGCCACCAACGCCGGTGAAGCCCTCACGGCCGGCGGATTTGCCCTCGTCTTCGTGATGCCCTTTGCCGGCTGGGCCACCGGCAAATATCCGGCCCGCTACATTGCAGCCGTCGGCTTCGTCTTCTTCGCCATCTCCTACTGGTACACCACCCGGCAGCTCACGCTGGACATGAGCTTTTACAGCGCTTCCATGCTGCGCGTCGTCCAGATGCTGCCCATCCCCTTCTGCTTCATCTCCATCACCACGGCGGCCTACGTTGGCATTCCCCGCGAACAGAGCAACCAGGTTGCCGGCCTGATCAACTTCGTCCGCAACATCGGCGGCAGCATCTTCATCGCCATCACCGGCGCTGCGGTCACCAACCAGTCCATGCACCATCAGGCACTGTTGCAGGAGAAGATGACCAACCTCCGCATTCCATATGCAAACACTCTGGATGGCACCACCGGCTATATGAATCAGAACTTTGGAGCACACAATGGAGTCGGCGCGGCAATGGCCTCGATCTATGGCGAGTTGAACCGCCAGGCCGCGATGCAGGCCTATGTGGATGTCTTCAAGATGCTCTTCTGGATGGCAATCGGCATGACTCTCCTGGCGTTTCTGCTCAGCAAGAACAAGCCTGGCGGGGGCAACAGCGACATCGCCATGCACTGATCCAGCCTGCCCCCATCGGCATTCCCGATCATTACGTTTGCATCAAAATGCGTGCCGCTCAGCGAGTTCGCACGGGTTAAATACCAAATTTCCCCCGGGCGAACTCGCCTACCGGTACAATGGATGTAGCGTCATGCGCAAAGCCGGAAGGAAGCAGGAACACCCAACAATGTCGTCATCAACTTCAAATCTGGTTGCCGAAGGCAGCCTGAATATATCCGCAACCCCCTCGAACAAGCCCTCCGATGAGCGTGCATCTGCGTCCCGGCGGGACGATCTGCGCATGGGCCGTGAGGCCAACGATGGCGGCATCAACTGGGTCACAGCAGGGTTTATCGCCGCATTTCACCTGGGCGCAATCGCTGCGCTCTTCTGCTTTAGCTGGCAGCGGCTGCTGGTGGCCGCGGTCTTGTGGGTCATGGCGATCAATCTGGGCATCGGCGTCTGCTATCACCGGCTGCTGACCCATCGCGGCTTCCAGACACCCAAGTGGCTGGAGTATCTGCTGACCGTTTTTGCGACGCTCGCGCTCGAAGGCGGACCCATCTTCTGGGTGGCTGTGCATCGGGTGCATCACCAGAACAGCGACCATCCCGGCGATCCGCATACTCCCAAGGAAGGCCCGTGGTGGGCGCATATCGGATGGATGGTGCTCGGCAAATCGATGCACGCCAAGGCGGAGACGCTGGCGCGCTACGTACCTGACCTGGCGCGGGACCGCTTCCATGTGTGGATCAGCAAGTATCACTACCTTTCATTGGTCACCTGCGGCGTCCTGCTGCTGGGCGGTGGCGCTCTGGTCGACCACAGCCTCATGGGCGGCGTAAAACTGGTCCTGTGGGGAGTATTTCTGCGAGTGACGCTGGGACTTCACGCCACCTGGCTGGTCAACTCGGCAACGCACATGTGGGGCAAGCGCCGATTCCCGACCAAGGACGACTCACGCAACAACCTGCTTGTCGCGCTGGTCACCGGCGGCGAAGGCTGGCACAACAACCATCACGCGCACCCCGTCTCGGCGCGCCACGGCCTCACCTGGTATGAGCTGGACCCCAATTTCTGGCTGATCTGGATGCTCAGCAAAGTCGGACTGGCCCGCAAGATTCAGGTCGCGCGCTACGACAAGTCCAACCCGCGGCCGGCCGGAGTCTAACCCGCCTTGGCTCTTACGGCGGCTTATTGGCCCTCGCGCAGATAGGTCGCCGTGTAATCCAGATAATTCCGCGCATAGTGCAGGATCATCTCACGATCTTTATCGTCGAGCGCGCGCCTCATCTTCGCTGGAACTCCCGCCCACAGCGTCCGCGCCGGCACCACCGTTCCCTCCGGCACCACCGCTCCGGCTGCAATAATCGAGCCTTCGCCGATGCGGCAGTTGTTCAGCACGCGCGCGCCAATCCCAATCAGCACAGCATCTTCCACCGTGCACCCATGCACCGTGGCATTATGGCCAATCGTCACCATATCGCCCACATGCACTGCGTAGAGATTGCGCTGGCCATGCAGGACTGCGCAATCCTGTACATTCGACCCGCTGCCGATCCGGATCGAATGTACATCGCCACGCAGCACCGCATTCATCCATACACTCGACCGTGCGCCCATTGTGACATCGCCAATCACCTGTGCCGATGCGTCAATGTAACAGTCCTCGGCAATCTCCGGATAGCGCCCTTGATAACTGCGAATCATTGCGGTTTTCCTCCACATCCTGCATGCAAAATCTGAGTATAAGCGCGCCTGGCCTTTGTTCACCCGCAATTGCCACGCGAAGCATTGTTGGGTATTCTGAAAAGAGCCGGTTTGGCAGGTAAGGAGGTGGAATCATCATGGCAGAAGTTCGCATACAAGAAGGCGAGCCCCTGGAGAATGCCCTGCGTCGCTTCAAGCGCAAGGTGCAACAGGAAGACATCATCAAGGATGTCAAACGCCACTCCTACTACCTGAAGCCGGGCGAGAAGCGTCGCGTCAAGGAAGCACTGGCGCGCAAGCGCAATCGCAAAAAGGCCCGCAAAGAGCAGGATTGATCTGGGCTGAATCGAAAGAAACCAAACGCCCCATCCGGTTGCAACCGGATGGGGCGTTTCCTTGAAACGACATTCGCACTCTACGCTATTGAACAGATTTTGGCGCAGATTCCGGTTTGGCAGCTTCGCCGTGCGCATGACGCGCAGCGCTTCGCGCCTGCATCGCCTTCGCAAAGGAGACATGGGTTCGCTCCCGGCAAAGTCGGCACCGAACCGGATACCGGAGTCTCAGCAGATGAATCAAATCCGAGATACGCAATCGAGACAGCCGAAAGTGGCTGGCTCCGCAATAGGGGCATCGCATGTGGAACGCTCCTGAAAAGTTTGGCTACTTAGATTAAAAACGAGGCAAAACGAAGAAATAGCTATCGTCTACAAAAAAGCGGAAATGAATCTAGCGCGAATATACCACGAAATCAGCGCACGATCTGCGCTTTCGGATGAATTCTGTCCGGTCGCTTTGCCTCGACTGCTTTCCTGGGCAGCTTCTCTCTGGACAGGGATGCGACTCTACGCGTCTTGATCCAGGTCAAAATCGGAAAACAGAGTTGGCGTCTCCGACTGTACCGATGGCATCGACACCCGAGGCTTACGGCGAAGGTTCGGTGCCGCGTCACACAACAGCATCTCACGCAATTCCTTCAAACCGGCTCGAATCTCCCTCAGCCCATGCAGCGAAGCATTCTGCGAGGCGATCGGCTCCGCTGGTGCGGCAATGACCTGTTTCGCCCCCGCGATCGTGAACCCCTGTTCATGAACAAGTTCATGAATCCGCAGCGCGAGTTCAACTTCCCGACGACGATAGAGTCTTTGTCCCGTGCCGCCCTTGTTGGGCCTGAGTTGCGGAAACTGCGTCTCCCAGAAGCGCAGCACAGATGTAGCAACACCGCAGATACGGGCTACCTCGCCAATGCGATAGTACAGGCGATCAGGAATCGCAATCGGTGCTTTCAACTCCGTCTTCAGGTCGGCTCTGCGTCCGATACGAGCCATCTTCTCCGCCTCCAGACCGCGAACAGGCTAATCTGCGCAGTGCCTCTCCGTTCAGTGCGAGTATAGCCGACAGATACGTCTCAAAAACCAGTTTTTTCCTTCAGAATCAAGCTGGAAATTGCTGTACACCCCCACCATGCAGTAACCTGCCCATGTTCCCCTTCTGAATGCGGACATCGCAAAGCTCAAATCCATCGTTGGGCTTTTCTCTTCGACGCGCGATCGTCTTCCTGAAGCGCTGAACGGAATGAAGATGAACCAGGCAGAGCCAACGCAGCAATCTGCTTCAAAAACTCGCTCTTGCGCCCCCCGCACCGTGCGCAACCTGGTGCAACTGGGCTTCTGGGCGCCTTCCATGGCCTTTCTGCGTCGATGCAGCGAAGCTGGAATCGCCGTGCACCTGATGCCGCTTGTAGACCCTTCAACAGCTAATCCGCAATTTCGCTCCCAAAAACCCAGCGCCGCCATCACATCGCTGGGAGAGCGCATCCCCTGGGGCATCGACAAATCTCCACAGACACTCGACACAATCCTTCGTTTCGTCCAATCCGTGCATGCGGATGCCATCAGCAGTGATGACGAAGCCACTCTTCTCTGGCTTTCCAGGCATCGCAAGTCGCTGGAACCGGATTGTCGCGTCATGGCAAGCCCGGAAGCTTCCATCCAGCAACTCACACGCAAGTCTGAACAGACCGCTCTGGCTGCACGCTCCGGATTCGCTGTGCTGCCCACCTGGCTTCT
>JAJZHE010000226.1 GCA_021804655.1 Acidobacteriota bacterium | reverse complement strand
AAAGGCAAACCGGTCCAGATCGTCCACAAGGGAGATGTGATCAAGTGCCCTCCGGGTGTGGAGCATTGGCACGCGGCAGCGCGGCACAGCAGCTTTGCCTACATCGCGATTACGCCGACGCAGAAAGGGCCAACCATCTGGCTCAAGCCGGTCACGGACGAGGAATACAACAGCGTGCCGTGAACGGCTGCCTGGCCGGATCGGCCTGGGTTTGAACATAGGCTGAGAGCAGGAAAAATCAGGGTGGTCGGAAGCCACGGGTCCATCCCGACGTCCTCCACCCATCCTGTCGCCCTCATCCCAGCAGATCGCCCACAATACCTGGTGCTGCGGCCAGCGCGGCATCCAGATGCGCCGCATCCTTGCCGCCGGCCTCGGCAATCTCCGGCTTGCCACCGCCGGAGCCGTCCACCAGCTTTGCCACAGCGCCGACGAGTTTGCCCGCCTGCACGCGCTTGACCAGACCTGCCGTCACTCCTGCAATCAGCGCGACTTTGCCCTCGGGCTGGGCGGAACCGACAAGCACGACGCCCTCGCCGAGGCGCTGCTTCAGGTTGTCTACCAGCGTGCGCAACTGTCCGCGCTCCAGGCTGTCGGCGCGCAGTATGGCCACGCGCACGCCTTTTACTTCGACGGATTTTGCCAGCGCTTCGTCCAGCCCGGCGGCAGCCTGGCGCATGCGCAGCTCGTCCAGCTCGCGCCGCAGATGCTTCAACTCGTCTTCGTGCGCGGTGAGCCGGGAGCGCAGGGCATCGGCGAGGTCATCGCCGGGCGCGGCCTGCGCCGCCACCTGGGCCACGGCGTAATCCCGCCGGAACTCATCGAGCGCGCCGGTTCCGCTGATCGCCTCCAGCCGCCGCACGCCGGAGGAGACCGAACCCTCGCCGACGATCTTGATCAGCCCGATCTCGCCGGTTGCGTGCGTATGCGTGCCGCCGCACAGCTCGGTCGAGAATCCATCCATCACGCGCACCACGCGCACACGGTCGCCATATTTTTCGCCGAAGAGCGCCATCGCCTTGTATTCGTTGACGGCCACGTCGATGGGCACATCGACCAGCGTCTCGACGCGCGCGTTGGCCAGCACCTCGCGGTTCACAATGGACTCGATCTCGGCCAGGTCTTCGTCGGCGACGGGCGCAAAATGGCTGAAGTCGAAACGCAGGCGAGTGGGATCGACGAGCGAGCCGGCCTGTTTGACGTGTGTGCCCAGCACCTGGCGCAGCGCCGCATGCAGCAGATGCGTACCGGTGTGGTTCCTGCGGATGGCATCGCGCCGCGTACCGTCCACAATGGCATTCACATGGTCACCCACAGCCAACGGCTGGCGCAGCACGGCGCGATGCGCGCGTACGCCCTGCACCGGCGCCACGCAGCCCGTTACCTCGGCGAACGTCACGTTGCCGTCCACGCTGACCAGCCGTCCGGTGTCGCCCACCTGGCCGCCGGAGTCGGCATAGAAGCTGGTGTGGTCGAGCACAATCTCCACGGTTTCGCCCGCTGTCGCTGCGGCTACGCCGACGCCATCCTTGACCAGCGCCAGGACGGTGCAGTCCAGCGAACCCAGCCGCTCATATCCCTCGAAGACCGTCTTCGCCAGCTCGCGGAAGACGGGCGCTGCGGACTTCTGGCTGCCGCCTTTCCAGCTTGCTCGCGCACGCGCCTGCTCGGCCTCGCGCGCGGCTTCAAAACCGTCTTCGTCAAAGTGCACGCCCGCATCCCGCGCCGCGTCCACCATGAAGTCCAGCGGAAGGCCGAAGGTTTCGTAAAGGTGGAAGGCTTTTTCGCCGTCGAAGGCTCCGCGCAACTCTTCGTCGAGCCGGACCATGCCCGTCTTCAACACGCGATCAAACTGCCGCTCCTCGGCCTCGATCACTTTGGCCACGCGCTCGGCGGAGTCTGCCAATTCAGGATAGGCACCGGCCATCAGGTCGCGCACGGCAAAGACCATCTGGTGGAGAAATGGCTCGGTCTGGCCGAGCAGGCGTCCGTGACGGATGCCGCGGCGCAAAATCTTGCGCAACACATAGCCGCGGCCTTCGTTGGAAGGCAACACGCCGTCGTTGATCAGAAACGTCGCCGCGCGCGCATGGTCGGCGATGATGCGCAGGCTGGCCGTCGTCACATCGTTGGCCACGCCGGTCAGTTCGGCTGCGCGGGCGATCAGCGGCGTGAAGAGGTCGGTCTCGAAGTTGGAGAGCTTGTCCTGGAGCACGGCAGCCAGCCGCTCCAGACCCATCCCCGTGTCAATCGACGGCTTCGGCAGCGGCGTCAGCTTGTAGCCGGTCGTCTTGCCGCCCTCCACCACGGCGGAGCGGTCAAACTGCATGAAGACGAGGTTCCATATCTCAACGTAGCGCGCTTCGTCTTCGCCAAAGGGCAGGTCGCGACCGGTTTCAGAAGCCGCAATGCCCAGATCGACGAAGATCTCCGAGCAGGGGCCACAGGGGCCGGTTTCACCCATCTGCCAGAAGTTGTCCTTGAGGCCAAAGGCGCGAATGCGCTCCCTGGGCACGCCGGCTTCGATCCAGAATTGCTCGGCCTCGTCGTCGCGCGGAACTCCGTCGGCACCCTCGAAGATGGTCACATAGAGCCGGTTCTTGTCGATGCCAAACCACTCCTTGCTTGTCACCAGCTCCCAGGCAAAGGCGATCGCTTCGCGCTTGAAGTAGTCGCCAAAGCTGAAGTTGCCCAGCATCTCGAAAAAAGTGTGATGCCGCCGCGTGAAGCCGACGTTTTCCAGGTCGTTGTGCTTGCCGCCGGCGCGGACGCACTTCTGCGAGGTGGTCGCGCGGTTGTACTCCCGCCGTTCGGAGCCGAGAAAGACATCCTTGAACTGGTTCATCCCCGCGTTGGTAAACAGCAGCGTTGGATCGTTGGCAGGCACCAGGGAAGAAGAATGCACACGCCGGTGCTCTTTGCTTTCAAAAAACCGCAGAAACTGCTCCCGAATCTCGTTGCCTGTCATGCTGCTCCCCCACGCTGGACTTTGATGGAACGCGCGCCGAAGACGCCCCGAAGACGCAACGGGCCGCGAAATTCCAGTGTATCGGCTGAGGCTGGCGCGCGTGCATTTTC
>JAJZHE010000078.1 GCA_021804655.1 Acidobacteriota bacterium | reverse complement strand
CGTCCTTCATGCCCAGGTCTTCGCCATAGCAGGTCGTGTCCTGTCCGATCAACGTAATCTCGCGCACGCCCTGCCGCACCAGTTGCTCGGCCTCGGCCACGACCGAGGCAAAGCGCCGCGAGCGAAATTTGCCGCGAAGCTGCGGAATGATGCAGAAGCCGCAGGGATGGTCGCAGCCCTCGGCGATCTTGATGTAGGCCGAAGAGCGCGGCGTTGTCAACAGGCGCGGCGTAGCGTCGTCGTAGAGGTAATTCGGCAGCGCGGCGATCGCGCCGACCCACTCCCCGCGGTCAAATCGTCCCTGTTGTTCGCGCAGGTCGCCCTCTGGACGGCTGTGCGTGCTCACCGCGCTCGGCGCGCGTTCGATGAGATCCGACTGTTTCAGAATCGGAAACGGCGACGCAGCCTGCTGTGCGGGGGCCAGTCCGGCTGCGGCAAGAATCGCATCCAGTTCCCCGGTGCCGACCACTGCATCGACCTCGGGAATATTCTTCTGAATCTCGTCGCGATAGCGCTCCACCAGGCATCCGGCCACAATCACACGCTTGGCGGTTCCAGCCGTCTTATGCCGCACCATCTCCAGAATCGTATCCACCGACTCCTGCTTCGCCGAATCGATGAACGAGCAGGTATTGACGACCAGTACGTCGGCCTCTTCCGGCGTGTGGGTCAACTGCGCTCCGGCCTGGTCCAGCATTCCCATCATCACTTCGGAGTCCACCAGATTCTTCGGGCATCCAAGCGAGACAAAGCCGATCCGCGGTCCTGTTTTCGTTGCAGTATTGGTCACTTTCTTATTGTAATCTTTGCCAATTCCAGGCGGTGGGATGGAGCGCCGCAGTGGTGGTATCATCGATTAGTGCCGGGTCCTACGCGACGCAATCCCGCCAATCCCGCCAGGTCCGGAAGGAAGCAACGGTAACGGGCTAGTGTGGGCGCAGTAGGGGTCCCGGTACTTTTTTATGCGCCTCCGCTTCGATTGGCGCGGGCGAATCGGTAGCTGGCCTTCGGGCTGCACTCAGCGACGTTTGCGCTGAAGGAGAACTTCGTTTTGAGCCACGTATTTCGCTCACCCGTCGCCACACGCGTCAAGATCAGCGCCATCGGCACCTACGTTCCTCCCAGAGTCCTCACCAACGCCGATCTGGAGAAGATGGTCGAGACCAACGACCAGTGGATCACCGAGCGCACCGGCATCAAGGAGCGGCACATCCTGGACAAAGGTCTGGGCACCAGCGATATGGCTGCTGAGGCTGCGCGTCGTTGCCTGGCGCAGCGGGGAATCGCCGCCAGCGAAGTCGAGGCAATCATCGTCGGCACCGTCACCCCGGATATGCTCTTTCCTTCCACTGCCTGTCTCGTTCAGGACAAGATTGGCGCTGCGGGTGCCTGGGGCTTCGATGTCTCTGCCGGTTGCTCCGGCTTCGTCTTTGCACTTCAGGCTGGCGCCAAGCTTGTAGAAAGCGGCGCGCACAAAAAAGTGCTTGTCATCGGCGGCGATGCCAACTCGCGCATGGTCGATTACACCGATCGCACCACCTGCATCCTCTTCGGCGACGGTGCCGGTGCCGTGTTGCTGGAGCCATGCCAGGGCGATGAAGTAGGTCTGATCGATTTTGTTCATGAGATTGACGGCTCCGGCGGACCGGCGCTCAATCTGGCTGCCGGCGGCAGTTTGCGCCCGGCCAGCGCGGAGACTGTCGCGGCGAAACAGCACTACATCCACCAGGATGGCCAGACCGTCTACAAGTTCGCCGTGCGCAAGATGGCCGAGGCCACCACGCGCGTGCTGGAGCGCAACGGAGTCTCCGGACAGGAACTCGGCTGCTTCATTCCCCACCAGGCCAACAAGCGCATCATCACCGCGACAGCCGAGCGTCTGGGCATGGACGAGAGCCGCGTCATCATCAACATCGAAAAGTACGGCAATACCTCTGGCGGAACGATTCCACTTGCCATGGCCACCGCCATCGATGAGGGCAAACTGCACAAAGGCGATCTGGTGCTGATCGCCGCTGCAGGAGCCGGTTTCACCGTCGGTGCCGCGTTGCTGCGATGGGAGTTCTGAGACTGCTGACCGCGATGGATGACAGCGAATAAGCAGGCAGGACGCCGTGCTTGGCCGCCAGCCGATAAAACTCCCTCATGCCGTTGAGGCACTCCGCATCCAGATGATAGGAGATATTCTCCGTCAGGTAGTCGCGAATCGTCCCAGCGGCAAGCGGCAACCGCGCCGACCACTCCGCAACCAGCGTCTCCATATTGGCCAGCCCTCGATCTCGCGAGGCACAGGTGTCGGCTGCGATGGTCTCCAGCATTTGTCTCTCTCGCACTGGTCCATCGTGCGTCAATGCCGATTTGCGCACAGCCCACACCGCGGAAACCCACGGCACTCCGGCCAGCGCAATCCATTCCTCGGCCAGATCGTGATAGACCAGTTTTTCCCCGGTGCGCTCCTCGCGATTCAGCCGTTCTTCGAGTGCAAAGAGTGCCGGGTCGCCGATGACGAGTGCTGCATCGGCGCTTTCCAGCATGGCATCCGTATCCGGCTTGTGCGGACGAAACTCCGGACCGTTTCCGGTCTGCCACCACTCACGAAAAAGAATCTTTGTGTAGGCCAGAGTGGCGCGCGAAGAGGTATCAGCCGCCACTGTCCGAATTGCGCTCAGCGGCTGGTCCTCACGGCGAATCAGCAGCAGCGAACGCACGCGCCTGGTCGCAGCAATCGCGCAGCCCGGAACCAGAATCAACTCAGGATTTGTGGCCAGCGCCGCAATCGGCACCAGTCCCAGGTCGGCTGCCTGCGGAGCCTCCCGCGGAAGCGCCAGCCGCGCCGCGCACTCCGACGGCATCATCCACTCCAGACGATAGCTGGCCGCCATCCGACTGCGCCAGGGTTCGTGTTCAAAATCCCACATCAGCGGGGCTGGATTCAGAAATCGAATCGCTGCAATGCGAAGCTGCTCGACAGATGCGCTCACTTCACCAGAGTATCAATCCACAGCGGCTCGTCACTCCTGTTGCGCTTGACTGCATCAACAGGCGAAGCATCGCTTCCGAGTGCTGATTTATCGATCATCGCGCGTATTGATACTGTTGGCTGCGTATAATCGTGAGCATTCATTCCGCGTATGGGGAGTGAATCCAGAAGACAAGTCAATTTGTTGCCCAACTCAGTCGGATTCGAGGGAAAACAAAGCAGATGACGACAAGCGATCAGACCGTCGCCGAAGACTCGCTCGCATGGCTTGCCATGGTCCTTACGCCAACGCTGGGGCCGCGCCGCATCCTCGACGCCATGCGTCAGTTGGAGCGCCCTGCGGCGCTCTTTTCGCTTTCGCTCACTGAGTTGGAATCGCTTTCGTTTTCTGCTGCCGCGGCCCAGTTTCTCTTTGACGGCAAAGGCCGCGAAGCCGCTGAGCAGCAACTCGCGCGTGCCGCTGAAGTGGATGCGCAGATTCTCTGCTTCAGTGACGAACTCTATCCCGAGCGCCTGCGCGAGATCTATGACCCTCCGCCCGTGCTCTGGGTGCGTGGAAATACGCGTCTGCTTAGTCTGCCATCGATTGCCGTTGTCGGCACGCGTCATCCCACGCCTTACGGAAGTGGCATGGCTGAGATGCTCGCGCGTGACCTGGCTTTACGCGGCGTACTCATCCTCAGCGGCATGGCTCGTGGTGTGGATACGTCCGCACACAAGGGTGCGCTCGCTGCGCAGCGACCCACCGCGGCTATCTGGGGCACCGGCATCGATGTCGTCTATCCCAAGGAAAATCGCAAGCTTGCCGACGACATCCTGGCCACTGGCGGCGTCATCGCCACCGAACTGCCGCTCGGCACATTTCCTGCGCCGCAGAACTTTCCTCGGCGCAACCGAATTCTCTCCGGCCTCAGCGTTGGTGTGCTTGTCGTCGAGGCCAGCGAACACTCCGGCACGCGCGTCACCGCGCGCTGCGCCCTCGACCAGGGACGAGATGTTTATGCAGTTCCCGGCAACGTCACCAACAAGGGAGCGTGGACTCCCAACACGCTCATCAAGCAGGGAGCGCAACTGACTGCAAGCTGGGAGGACGTATGGGAGGCACTACCCTCGCAGGTGCGTCTGCAACTGGAGGCGACGCAGGGTTCTGCATCGAACGCCACTCCTGCCGCATCCTTACTTCCAGAGCCTGCTCTCGGGCCGCAGGAAGCCATTGTGCTGGAGCTACTTCAGCCAGACTCCGCTCTCCAGCTTGACGAAATCCTGGAGAAACTCGACACTCAGATGACTTCCTCGGAAGTGTTCACGGCGCTTTTTGAGCTGGAAATGGCAGGTCGCGTACGCAAGCTTCCCGGAAGCTCGTATGTACTGTCTTTTTAGCGGGTTGAATTTTTCTCCCGTAATCAAATCTGAAACCGAAACTGGTAACTGTGCCCCCATCCGTGTTAGCTTGCAGTGTTCTGCTGACGTTTTGGAGCTGTCGGAATTCAGGATGGAAACTGCTATCAGGACAAGTACCAATTGAGCAATGAAACGGAAACGCCCGGCCTGAGTCCAAGGGATGCAGCGCGATTCGCGTTACAGTGGGGAAGATCGGGAATTTTTTAGAAGGAACACAATGAGCAAATCACTGGTTATCGTCGAATCGCCGGCCAAGGCAAAGACGATTGGAAAATATCTGGGCAAGGACTTCGAGGTGCAGGCCTCGATCGGTCACATTATGGACCTGCCCAAAAACGACATTGGCGTGGAACTGGAAAAGCGCACCTTCGAGCCGACCCTGATCGTCTCCCCCGGCAAGGAAAAGCTGGTGCAGCAGCTCAAGCGCGCCGCCGCCAAAGCGGATCATATCTATCTGGCGCCTGACCCCGATCGCGAAGGCGAAGCTATCGCCTATCACCTTGCACTGCAACTGGGAACCTCCGCAGCGTTGCGCAAGAAAATCCAGCGCGTCACCTTCAACGAGATCACCAAAAAAGCTGTACAGGACGCCTTTCAGCATGCGCGCAACATCGACCGTGACCTCGTGGATGCGCAGCAGACGCGCCGTGTTCTTGACCGCCTCGTCGGTTATCAGGTTTCGCCTCTGCTGTGGGACAAGGTGCGTCGTGGTCTCTCCGCCGGACGTGTGCAAACGGTGGCTGTGCGGCTGATCGTCGAGCGGGAGCGCGAGATTGCTGCCTTCAAGCCGGTCGAATATTGGAACGTCTTCGCTGAGCTGCATCCCCGCGGCATTGCACAAAGCAGCTTCCGAGCTTCGCTCGTGGGCATTGAAGGTGAGTCGATTCGCGTCGCAAACGGTGTGGATAAGGATGGCAAGCCGCAGTTCCTCAGCAACGCATTGCCGGATAAAGCCGCGGTGGACGCCGTGCTGGCAGCGCTCGGCAAAGCGGAATGGACCCTTGGCTCCGTCACCAAGACCGAGCAGCGCCGCAAGCCGCTGGCTCCGTTCATCACCAGCCAGTTGCAGCGCGACGCCGCCAGCAAGCTCGGCTTCAACGTGCGGCGCACCATGGGTGTGGCGCAGCGGCTCTATGAAGGCGTGGACATTGGCGCAGAAGGCACCGTTGGCCTCATCACCTACATGCGTACCGATTCGCCACGCGTCTCGCCCGAGGCCAAGACCAGCGCACGCCAGTGGATCACCGAAAAGCTCGGCCCTCAATACCTGCCCGCAACGGCCAATTCCTATCAGGGCAAGAAGGACGCTCAGGACGCCCACGAAGCCATTCGCCCCACTGACGCTGCACGCACGCCGGAGTCGATGGCGCAGTACCTCACCGACGAGCAGCTCAAGCTTTACCGGCTCATCTGGCAGCGTTTTGTCGCCTCGCAGATGACCCCGGCCATCTACGACGTGACTACGGCGAAGATCGATGCGCGCTCGCAGAAGGAGGGCAGGAACTACGACTTCCGCGTCAGTGGCCGCGTGTTGCGTTTTGACGGATTTCTCAAGGTTTACGAGATGTTTGAGGAGCGCAAAGATGACGACGAAGGCGACGATCAGCGACTGCCTTCGCTGGATAACGTGCGCGAGCTGGTCTGCAAGGCAATCGATCCGCAGCAGAAGTTCACCCAGCCCCCGCCGCGTTTCAATGAAGCCTCCCTCGTCAAGGTGTTGGAAGAGCGCGGCATCGGTCGTCCATCTACCTACGCCTCGATCATCAACACCATTCAGGATCGCGAATACGTCACCAAGGTCTCCAATCGTTTTTATCCGACGGAGATTGGCGTCGTCGTCTGTGACCTGCTGGTCAAGAACTTCGGCTACATCTTCGATCCAGCTTACACGGCGCGGTTGGAAGAGGAACTGGACGATATCGAAGACGGCAAGGAGCGCTGGACCGATCTGCTCAAAGGCTTCTATTCGCACTTTGAAAAGGAACTGAAGGTCGCGGAAAAAGAGATGGAGTCCATCAAGGCGATGGAGATTCCCACCGACGAAAAGTGTGAGCGCTGCGGCTCTCCGCTCGTGCTCAAGTGGGGCAAATTCGGCACCTTCTACTCGTGCAGCGCATACAACAAGAAAGACAAGAACAGTTGTACTTTCACGCGCGAAAACGTCGCTGCCAAGCCGGATATGGTCTTCAAGGATGCTCTCGAATCCGAGCAAAGTGAGGAGTACTGCGACAACTGCGGTCGCGTGATGGTCCTGCGCCGTGGCATCTTTGGACCCTACATGGCCTGCCCGGGATTCAATGAGGATCCTCCGTGCAAGACCATCCGCAAACTGAGCCAGAAACAGCAGCAGAAGCTGAATGCGCCGCAGCCCACCGGCGAAGCCTGCCCGGTCTGCGGCAAGGATCTGGTTTTGCGTCAGGGTGCTTACGGCGAATTTGTCTCCTGCTCCGGCTACCCCAAGTGCAAGTACGTGAAGCAGAATCTCATCGAAGGCATGAAATGTCCGAAGTGTGGCGAAGGCGACCTGGCCGAGCGCCGAGCGCGTCGCGGAAACACCTTCTGGGGGTGCACCAACTATCCCAAATGCGATTTCACCTCCAACTACAAGCCCGTCGCGAAAAAGTGTCCAAAGTGCCATAGTCCCTATCTGCTGGAAAAGACGCTCAAGACCGGTGTCTATCTCTTTTGCCCCAACAGCAAACCGCAGGAAGATGCAGCCGAAACGGCCAAGCCAGCCAGCAAGCGTGGCAAGTCAAAGCTGACCGAGAAGGCCGTGCAGAAGCCTGCGCGCGCAGCCGTTGTCTGCGAATATGAGAAACGCATCGGGGATGCTCCACCGCCACCGGCAGCCCCCGTTGCAGAGACGCATGGCCCCGTAAAACTGGGCGCGCAGAGTGAAGACCAGGAACTGGAGCCAGTCTCCTGAGCGAATTTGCAGGCCACTTGTGCGAGCCGGATTCTGGATGCATACGGCTCTCTCGCATCTCACAACGTTGGAAAATTTGAGGAGGAACGATCATGGAAAAAGCCCTGGCTTCACACGCCGATGCCGAGTTGATACTCAAGCTTTACGAACTGCGCACGGAGGCGGTCATGCGCGAGGCGCGTGCCTGGTTTCTGGCTGAATTCTGGCCGGAGACTGCCGAAGATTTCTTCCTCGTCCTCAATGAATTTGGGACGCAACGCAACGCCTATCTGCGCCAGGTGGTCAGCTACTGGGAGATGGCCGCAGCGCTGGTGCTTCATGGCTCGCTTTCCGCCGACCTTTTTCTCGATACCAACGGCGAGCCGTTTTTCTACGCGGCCAAGCTCGCTCATATCTTGCCCGAGATTCATGTGCAGCGCCCCGGTTACATGGGTAAAGTGCTCAAGCTGGTCGAAATTTACCCCGTTGCCACCGGCATGTTTGAGGCCATGAAGAAGAACATCGCAAAAATGCGCGAGACTAGAAAATCCGCCTGATATTTTTGACCAGAGGCAACAGGATTTACTCCGTACTTGCCAAATCCGCTCTGCCGGGAGCATGATTATGCTGTCGATGCCATCTGGGCAACCACGACCTCGAAACCAGTTCCAACCGTAAAGGATGAATCTCCATGAAGCGTATTCTCGCTCTCTCTCTCTCCATCGCGACGATGGCTTCCATTGCATCGTTTGCCGCAGGCACATCCACCAAGATCAATGGATACGTCTCCGACGCCATGTGCGGCGCCAAGCATGCCGGTTCCGGTGCTGCCTGCGTCAAGAAGTGCATCGGGATGGGCGAAAAGCCCGTCTTCGTTGATGACGCAAAGAAGATGGTCTGGGCGATTGATAACCCGGATGCGGTCAAGAGTGTCTATGGCGACCATGTGACGATCACCGCCACGGTGGACGCGGCCAAGAAGAGCGTTCACATCACCAGCGTCAAGCCGATGGCTTAAGTTTTTTTTACGGTTCACTGTTTCACAGCCTGCCTGACGTGGTTGCTTTTCTACCGCGTCGGCAGGCTTGTATCGTATAAAAACCAACTCTCAAGGTGCGTCCATCGTTATGGCAAAAGCTGTCTGGAATGGTCTTGTAATCGCCGAAAGCGACCAGTTCGAAGTCGTCGAAGGCAATGTTTACTTCCCTGAATCTGCTTTGAAGCGCGAGTATTTTCGCTCCAGTTCCACCACCTCCACTTGCCCGTGGAAGGGACAGGCCCGTTATTACACGCTCATCTGGGGCGACCAGGAAAATCTGGACGCAGCCTGGTATTACCCGGATCCCAAACCTGCCGCCCGCAAGATCAAGAATCACGTCGCTTTCTGGCGCGGCGTTGAGGTCGAGAAGTAGTTCTCAGTCCCCTGCGCACCTCGGCAGGCGTCGGCCAATGGAACCGATCTTCCGCGCAGTCCGTATCTGTTTCAGCGACTGCATGTAACCCTGTCTCACCCGATCCTCAGTCCGGAGACTCCACGATGAATCGATTCCACCCTCGCGCCGCCGCTCTTCGTTTCAGCGGCAAGCTTCTATTTGCCTCTTTGCTTGCCGGTTGCCTGGCTTTGCCCTCCCTTGCGACGGCTCCGCTCAAGGTGCCCGATCTCAAGTACGAAAAGTACACGCTCCCCAACGGGCTTGAGGTCATTCTGCGCGAAGATCATCGCCTCCCTCTGGTCGCCGTCGATCTCTGGTATCACGTTGGCCCGGCCAATGAACGAGCCGGGCGCACCGGCTTTGCCCATCTCTTCGAGCACATGATGTTTGAAGGCTCCGAGCACGTCGGCGAAAAGGCGCACTTCCGTTATCTTGAAGGGGCCGGCGCGACCGACATCAATGGCACCACCAGCTATGACCGCACCAACTACTTTGAAACTGTCCCCAGCAACCAGCTTGATCTTGCACTCTGGCTGGAGAGCGACCGCATGGGTTTCCTGCTGGAGACGCTGGATCGCGCCAAGCTCACCAATCAGCGCGACGTCGTGCGCAACGAACTGCGTCAGGACGAAGGCCAGCCTTACGATGTCGCCGATGAAGCCGTCGGCCATCTGCTCTTTCCTAAAATCCACCCTTATTATGGCAATGTGATTGGCTCTCACGCCGATGTCGAGGCCGCCCGTCTGAACGATGTGCGCGAGTTCTTCCATGAGTACTACACGCCCAACAACGCCAGCATCGCCATCGTCGGTGACTTCAACACCGCGCAGCTCAAAGCTGAGATCGCAAAGTACTTCGGCCCCATCCCGCGCGGCCCTGCCATTGCCCCGGTGCATGTTGCAACACCGCCCATCACCTCCGAGCGTCGTCAGGTCGTCACGGACACCGTGCAGCTTCCGCGCCTCAGCCTGGGATGGCTTACGCCTGCCGCCTTCACCTCCGGCGATCGCGCTTCGGAGATATTTCTCGACATTCTCGGCGGTGGCAAGGTCAGCCGCCTTTACCAGCGCCTCGTCTACAAGGATCAGGTCGCGCAAAGCGTAAGCTGCTCCGACGAGCAGGTCATGATCACCTCCATGGCTCAGTGCGACATCATCGCGCGGCCAGGCGTCAAGCTCGCCGACATTCAGGCGAAAGTGGACGAGGAGATCGCCAACCTGCGTAAAAACGGCCCCACACAGGCCGAACTGGATCGTGCGCGCAACAAGACTCTCACCGGCATGATCGAGGGTCTCCAGCGCCTGGGCGGCTTCGGCGGCGTTGCCGACATGATGGACCGCTACAACCAGTACGAGCACAATCCGGGCTATCTGGCCCAGGATGTTGCTGGCTATGAAGCACTTACAACAGCTCGTGTTCAGAAGGCTGCGGAAGAATACTTCGGCAACAATCAGCGTGTTGTCGTCGAGTGCGTCCCGGGCAAAAAAGTGACCGAAGATGTTCCGCGCAGCCCGGCGGACACCGATCTCCACACCGTCGTCACTCCGCCTTACTCGCAGGCATTTGAAACCGCCCAGGCATGGCGCAAAGACGCACCCAAACCGGGACCGGAGTCGAAGCTGCACTTGCCGTCGTCAGAGGCGTTCACGCTCACCAATGGCTTGAAGGTTTATCTCATCCAGCAGCATGAGCTGCCCGTGCTCAGCGCCAATCTGGTCACGCGCGCAGGTGGAGAAAACAATCCCACTAGTCGGCCTGGCCTGGCTTCCTTCACTGCGGGAATGCTGACGCAGGGAACGAAAACCCGCTCCGCCACGCAGCTTGCCGATGACACAGCGCTCATCGGCGCCAGCATCGGCTCTGCCGCCGGCATGGATTCTGCCAGCGTCAGCATTGGTGCGCTCACGAATAACACCAACGCGGCGATGGAGCTTCTCTCCGACGTTGCGCTCCATCCCGCCTTCGCCTCCACAGAGGTAGAGCGCGTCCGCAAGCAGCGCATGATCGCCATTCTGCAGGAGTCCGATCAACCCGTTGCCTCCATGCTGCGTGTCGGCGCCAAGCTGCTCTACGGCAACCAGCCCTACGGCTTCCAGCCGGTCGGCACCATGGACTCGGTGAAGGCGACCACGCAGCCGGAGATTGCTTCCTTCTGGGCCGCCCATTACGCTCCACAGGACTCAGCCCTGGTGCTTGCCGGTGATCTCACACTGGCTCAGGCCCATGCACTTGCACAGAAGTACTTCGGCGCGTGGAGCAATCCCGCTGTCTCCGCAACCCCTGTGCAGATCCCCGCGCCGCCCGCTGCGCCGCAGCGCAAGGTCGTCATTATTGACAAGCCAGGCTCGCCCCAGACCGCGCTCTTTGCGCTTGGTCTCGGCGTTTCGCGCAACACCCCCGATCATCCCGCAATTGTCGAGATGAACAGCGTCCTCGGTGGCCTTTTCTCCAGCCGCATCAACATGAATCTGCGTGAGCAGCACGGCTACACCTACGGTGCGTTCTCGGGATTCTTCTTTGACCGCGACGGTGGCCCGTTCTACGCCGGCGCTCAGGTGCGCACCGACGTCACCGGTCCTGCCGCGACCCAGCTTTTCTCTGAGCTGAATCGCATCCGCACCGATCCGCCCACCCCCACCGAACTCACCCTGGCCAAAGACAACGCTCTGCGTTCCCTGCCGGGCAGCTTTGAGACGGTCAACAGCGAATCCAGCCTGATGGCTACGTTGTTCGTCTACAATCTGCCCCAGGATTACTTCGTCACGCTGCCTGCGCGCTACTCCGCCGTCACGCCCCAGGATGTTGCCAGCGCTGCACAGCAGTATGTGCATCCGGACAACATGATCGTGCTTGCTGTCGGCGACCGCGCAAAGATCGAGCCGCAGTTGCAGAAGGCCAACCTCGGTCCCATCGAACTGCGCGATACCAGCGGCGATCCGGTCACAGCAACCCCGGCAGCCACAACATCTCCGGCAAAGCAGTAGGAGAAAGTCCATAGAACGCAACGCCTGCGACGCTCCCGGAATATCTCCGGTTGTCGCAGGCGTAGCTGTTCTGGGTTTCAGTAGGCCTGAAGCTGATTCAGGGGCAGCAGCACGCGGAAACACGTCTCGCCTGGCTGCGATCGGACACTCAGGTGCCCGCGATGCTTGCGTACGATGCGCATCGCATTGTCCAGCCCCAGTCCCAGCCCATGTCCCGGAGCCTTGGTTGTATAGAAAGGCTCGAAGATGCGATCCTGAAGCTCGGCTGGGATTCCCGGCCCGTTGTCCCGCACCTCAATCCGCAACATATCGCCTTCTCTGCAGCAACTCAGATGCAGTTTGGGCTGGTAGCCTTCCTGCTTCACTTGTTGCATCGCTTCCAGCGCATTCTCCATCAGCGCTGTCCACACCTGGTTCAGCTCGCTGCCATACGCGCTGATCGTCGGCATCTCCGGTTCGAAGGCGCGCTCCACCTCCACCGCAGCCATGCGCGATTGCAGCATCCGCAACGTGGCCTCGATTCCCGTTGCCACATCCACTTCCAGAATCGGTGCGCGATCCATATAGGAGTAGCTTTTGATCGCGCTGATCAGGTCAAAGATGCGCTCCGAGGAGTGCAGCATCGCCTGCGCAAAGTGCTCGGCGCGCAACGAAGAGGCGAACTGAGCCAGCACCACCTGTATCGCTTCGCGGTTCAGAAAATCCGCCAGCATTTGCAGGTCATCCAGCGTCACGCCCAGCTCCGCCAACTCGGGCGCAATCCGCCATCCCTCTTCAATCCTGTGCTCGTTCAGCCAGCGCAGAATGGCATCCTCACGGTCTGCAATCGTCGATTGTCCATCGCCTTGCACATCCGCGGCACGCGTGCGT
>JAJZHE010000225.1 GCA_021804655.1 Acidobacteriota bacterium | reverse complement strand
GAATACTTGGCCATGGCGTAGGCCAGCACCTCGGGATCAGCGCCGTGCACGGCAAAGACCTCGGTCTCCGGTGCTGCGCCGGGTTGCTGGACGACAGCGTCCGTGTGCTTGCCGGTTGTGGCTGGCTGTTCGCTTACCGTGCCCGGCTGTTCGCCTGCCGTGCCCGTTTTGATTCCCTGCTGTGGCCGGTTCTCCATCGTTATCCCTGCCGTTCAGCATACGGCATTGTCACGGCCCGGCTGGGTTGCTTGCGTCGATTCTCTGTGGAATACCTGCCTGCGGAGACAGGCGGATATCGCTGACTTGGACTAGCATGAAGTGGGGGAGTTATGGATGCCTGATTCGGGTGCTCCGATCTTCGAGCCTGCTGCGCCAGGTCGCCCCTGGGTGATGACCCAGCAGTGGGACGATCTGCTGTTTGCGCACTGGCCGGTGTCGGCTGCGATGGTGGCCGCTGCGCTTCCCGATGGGCTGGAGGTGGATACCTGCTGCGGCTCGGCGTGGCTGGGCGTGGTTCCGTTTCGCATGGACAGGATTCAGTTGCGCGGCCTGCCCAGCGTGCCCGGTTTTCGTCGATTTCCCGAGTTGAATTTGCGCACGTATGTTCGCGATGCGCTGACGGGAACTCCGGGGGTGTACTTTTTCTCTTTGGACGCGACCAACCCCGCAGCGGTCTTCATCGCGCGGAGTTTTTTTCAGTTGCCGTACTATTGGGCGCGGATGCGCATGACGACGGTGGGGGAGCGTGAATTCTCCTTCTCCAGCAGCCGTCTGCTTTGCCGCCGCGGAGTCCACTTTGCCGCGCGTTATCGCGGATTGGGACCGACGCGGCAGCTTGCGGAGAGCCGTCCTGGATCAATCGAATACTTCCTGACGGAACGCTACTGCCTTTTCACGCGGGATCCGCTGGGACGCCTGTTGCGCTCGGCCATCCGCCATATTCCGTGGTCGCTGGAGCAGGCCGAAGCCGACATTACGTGCAACGATCTGTTCGCTGCCGCGGGGATGACGTTGCCCAGTGAACGGCCACTGCTCTATTACTCACGGCATCTTGCGGTCTACGTGTGGCAGACGGAGTTTGTCGCTTCGCCGGTCGGGGCAACGGCGATTCCGGCAGCAGGGTAGTCTGAGCCTGTTGCAAGCAGGCCCAGACATCTCAGCAGAATGGGCTGAGACGGGCATGGATCATGGATTGCGGGCGATTCGCTCTGGATTTTCTGGATAGATGAAGCCCAGGGCCAGTTTTCCCCACTTCATCGTCCTTGTCGCTTCAGTCACCCGTTACAGTGCGCTTCTCGCTTCTTGAACTGAGAAAAACTTGCATCTGTCGCTGCCAACACAGGAGTGCGAACAGGCGCAGTTCTGGCCGAAGACGAACATTGCTACAGGTTCAGGAATAACGAGGCCGATCAGAGCCAGGTCCCTGAATCCGGTTGTAGAGCGTGGTCACGCAAGCGACCTATTTCAGCAGTTCGTCGAGTTTGGATTTTGGATTGCGACGAAAACGCCAGATACCAATCGCGATGAGCACAGGTCCGAGGATGATCTCCATCCAGGTTTGCCAGTGGTTGGGGCGAATTTGATAGAGCTTCCAGCCCTCAAAGAGTGCAAAGAAGCCGACGAGTATGGCAAGGATGCCGCGCAGTTTATCGTTCATGGAAAACTCCGTGGATGGGGTTGCATTTCATCCTATCGCAGGGGATGGCGGTTGGACTGGGACAGGTGGATTGACCGAGCAGGCGCGACGGACCTATCGTCAAACAGGTGGGGCAGACGAAGCGGTAACAAAAGGACACGTAATGGCTGACGAGATGAACGCGCTGAAGAAGACGGCTCTGAATGCAACGCATCGGGCACTGAAGGCGAAGATGGTGGATTTTGGCGGCTGGGAGATGCCGGTCGAGTACTCCGGGCTGATCGCCGAGCACATGGCGGTGCGCACCGGCGTCGGCCTCTTCGATGTCTCGCACATGGGCGAGATTCAGTTTCGCGGGCCGGCTTCGCTGGAGGCAGTGCAGCGGGTAACGATGAACGACGCATCCAGACTGGAAATTGGCCAGGCGCAGTACTCTGCGCTGCTGACGGATCAGGGCACGTTTGTCGATGACGTTCTGGTGCACAAGCTGAGCGAGAACGATTATCTGCTGGTGGTCAACGCCGGAACCAAAGACAAGGATTATGCGTGGATTCGCTCGCAGGTGGGCGCGATGCACGGCATTCACATCAGCGATTATTCCAGCTATTATTCGCAGCTTGCCGTGCAGGGACCGCGCGCGCTGGAGACGTTGCAAAAGCTGACGAAGACCGATCTGGCGGCGATTCGAAATTACCGCTTCACTTTTGGAACGGTTGCGAATGTACCCAATACGCTGATCGCGCGGACCGGCTATTCAGGCGAGGACGGATTTGAGATTTACATCCCATCCGATGTGGCGACGACGGAAAAGGTGTGGAACGCTGTGATGGAAGTCGGCGCCGAGTTTGGCATTCTGCCGTGTGGTCTGGGAGCGCGGAACACGCTGCGGCTGGAGGCTGGAATGCCGCTCTATGGGCATGAAATCTCGGATACGACGACACCGATCGAAGCCGGTCTGGAGCGCTGGCTGAAGCTGGACAAGACAGTCGATTTTGCGGGGCGGGTGGCGTTGCAGTCTCTGAAGGACGCAGGCGGACCGGCGAATCGGCTGGTGGGTCTGGAGATGGTCGAGCGCGGAATCGCGCGCGATGGGTACCCGGTGATGAACGAAGCCGGAGAACAGATTGGACTGGTGACGAGCGGCTCGCCGGCGCCGTTTCTGAAGACGAACATTGCCTTTGCCTATCTGCCAAAAGCCGTGGCGGAGAGTAAGGAAGATGTCCTCGTGCAGGTGCGCGCGAACCGCGTGCGTGCCCGCCAGATCGCGACGCCGTTTTACAAGCGGGCGAACAAATAGCTGCACGACTTCAGCGGGGGACATCGCGGGGATCGCTACGGTTTCAGGCAGGGAGTGGTTCCCCGGAGCGTCCATTCCGTATCTGTTGTCGTGCCGGGTGCTACTCCGCAGGATACGGACGAAAAAAGCGTTCACCATTGAAGTGGATCAGATGGGACGGTGCATC
>JAJZHE010000077.1:7929-12632 GCA_021804655.1 Acidobacteriota bacterium | reverse complement strand
GCCACAAACGCCGCATTGGCGGGAGCCGCGGCCCACTGCGCCAGGTTGATCTCCTGTGGCGAGCCGGGCGTTGCCGTGGGAGCCATGCTCCTGGCCACCATCTCGAAGATGCCCGCATTCGACAGATCGTGGAAGAGCGTCGTGTCGAAGGTCGCCTTCATCACCGGCGTCTGCGGATCGTTGCCCACCGGCTTCATCTCCGCCGCCGCCAGCCGGATGCGCTGCGTTCCGACGGGAATGTTGCTGCCAATGTGAACCCAGTCCTGCGCGCGGACGGGCAAAGCGAAAAGCGCGCAACAGGCAGCGCTCACAAGCGCCAACCTCCGGAGGGAACGGAAACCAAGCATCATGACGGGCAATCCTTTATCAATACTCACAATAATAGGAGACGTGCAGCGGTCCGTCGGTCACCGGCGAAGGCAATGGACCGAAAGAGTCAACCCGTTGCGCCGCGCGCAGGCAGGCCTGGTCCAGCGTGGGACTGCCGCTTGACCGGTCCATGCGAATCTCCGTCGGGCCGCCGTCGCGACGGATGGTGAAGAGAATATATGCCTGTGCGCCTTTGGCTGTGCGCGGGTCAATCTCGCCGCGATACAGGCTTTGCAGCATCCGTCGCTTGATGTTTTCCACATAGAACGGATAGTTGAAGCCGCGCGTGCCGGAGGTGACCGAAACCGGACCGTCGCTGGTCGTCGTCACCGAGCGCTCGATCTGCGAGCCGGCCTGCTCGCCGTAAGCGGCGCGATTCTGCGCGACCGGTTTGCTGTAGGGGTTGGAGCGCGGCAGCGGCAAAGGCAGCTTCTTTGGCTGGGTCACCGCCTGCTGCTTCTGCGCCAGCTTCTTCGGCGCAGCCACTTTGGTCGCGATCGGAATCGCGTCCTGGTCCTGCGCCGCCTTCGCATGCGCGGCAGGCGGAGCGGGAGCCTGACTGGGCGTCTCCGTCGCCAGCACGTTGTCGTTCGGCTTCTGCTCGGCAGGCAGCGGAATCGCGTTCGAGACCAACTGCACGGCCACCGCGCCGGCCTCGTTGCTGCCCCAGTTGTTGTGGGACCACCAGCCGTGAATCAGCGCCCAGGCGACCATCGAGCCGACCAGCAGCAGATGCGCGGCGACAGCCGTCAGCATCGGTTTGCCCAGCGGCTCCGGACCGGGGTTGGCGGTGCGGCTTGTGTAGAACGTTGCGCTCATGGGGTGCTTGCATTGCCGGAGTTCACCGGCTGCGTCACAATGCTGATGTTGGTGATGCCGGCCTGCTTGATCGCGTCCATCACCGTGGCAAATGCGCCGAAGGGCACGCGCTCGTCGGCGCGCAGATAGATGATCTGTTTGGACGGATCGGTATTCTGCTGGTGCAGCCGTCCGGCCAGGTCGTGCAGATTCACCGGCTGGTCGCCCAGATACACCTCCTGGTCGCGTGTGACCGTGACCACCAGCCGCGGCACGGTGATCTCGCGCACCGTGCGCGTCTTCGGCACGGAGACCTCAATGCCCGATTGCAAGACTGGCGCGGTAATCATGAAGATGACCAGCAGCACCAGCACCACGTCCACCAGCGGAGTGATGTTGATCTCGGCCAGCGAGCTTTGCGTTCGACCATTGGCTCCGGTGAAGGCCATCGCTATGCCTCACGCTCAGGATTGCGCGGGTCGGGATTGCGTCCGTCGGGCACGCGTCCCGCGCCCACGGCAGCCGCGCCGCGCTGTGGAATCTCCTCCAGCGAATTCAGCAGCTCGCGGGCAAAGTCGTCGATGCCGGAGGCGAAGACACGCAGCCGCGCCGTGAACTGGTTGTATGCAACGCCGGCGGGCACGGCGACGAAGATGCCGGCGGCGGTGGTAATCAGCGCTTCGGAGATGCCCGGCGCAACCGCGCGCAGCGTCGCCGAGCCAGCCGCTCCCAGGCCGTGGAAGGCATCGACGACGCCCATCACCGTGCCGAAGAGTCCGACGAAGGTGCTGGTGGAGGCAATCGTCGCCAGCCAGGTGAGCCGCTGCTCCAGGCGCGTAAGTGCTTCGCTGCTGGCCGTCTGCGCTGCGCGCTCCAGTGGAGTGATGTTGCGCGGCGGGCCATAACCGCCGGTCTGCCGCTTATACGCTTCGTAGACTTCGTCGAAGACGGCGGCCAGCGGACTGGGCTGGTACTCGGCGGTGGCCGCGGCGATCTCCTGCAGGCGCGTCGCCTTGCGAAAGACGCGCAGAAAGCGGCGGCTCTGCTGCGTGGCTTTTTTGAATCCGCTCATCTTGGAGAAGATCAGCGTCCAGGAGTAGATGCTGGCTACGGCCAGCACCACCAGCACAGCCAGCGCGACCGGGCCGCTGTTGCTCAACATCTCCACAAAAGCATTGGAGCCGACAGCAGGCGCAACGGGCGCGTCGGTTTGCAGAAGAAGAATCAGCACAGAGGGAAGAATCGTCGTATACCTCTCCACTTGAAGCTAGCAGAGACGGGAAGCGCTCTCCAAGTCGCCAATCAGGTACATGGAGCAGAAGGCAGCGACCGCTGCCCGCTGAGCCTTGAACGCCATCTGCCCGCTGAGTTTTAAGCGACCGCAGCACGCTGAGCCTTTCTTGTTGTCATTCCCGCAGGGAATCTGCTTTTGTCCTTGTTTTTTGTGTTATTCCCAGCCCGCGCTCAACGGCGACCACCGGAAGCGCCTGTCGCCGCAGCGCTGCACGACGGCGGAAGGCGGGATGCAAAGGCGGATTCCCATCCTGCAACCGAAGCGGGCAAAGGCTGGCGCGAAGCGCAGCCGATATGCGCATAATGTGTGCATGCTGCTTGAACTGCGCGCGGAGAATTATGCGGTCATCGACCACGCCATCGTGCTGCTGGGTCCGGGGCTGAACCTGCTGACCGGCGAGACGGGCGCGGGCAAGTCGATTCTGGTGGATGCGCTGGCGCTGCTGATGGGCGGCAAGGCATCGGCGGAGGTGATTCGACACGGTGCTGAAAAAGCCGTGGTGGCCTGCGTCTTTGAATCGACGCCGGGAGCCGAATCCGTGCTGGAGGCCAACGGCATCGACGCCAGCGGCGCGGAGATCATTCTGCGGCGTGAGGTGATGCTGAGCGGCAAGGGACGCGTCTTTGTGAACAATCAGCCGGCGACGGTGGCCGTGCTGCGGCAGCTTGCGCCGGAGCTGGCGCTGGTGCATGCGCAGAGCGAGACGCTGGTGAGCTTTGACCAGGCGCAGCAGCGCGTGCTGCTGGATCGCTTTGCCGCGTTGAGCGTCGAAGAGGTCGCGCGCGCTCATGCCAAGTGGAAGACAGCCGCCGAGAAGCTGGAAGCGATGGAGCGCGGCGAGCAGGAGCGGCTGCGGCTGGCCGACCTGTGGAGCTACCAGAGCCGCGAGATCGCCGACGCCCGGCTGCATCCGCAGGAGGATGTGGAGCTGGAGCAGGAAAAGCGCGTGCTGGCCAACGCGGAGAAGCTCTACACGGCGGCGATGAGCGCCTTCGAGCAGTTGTATGAGGGCGGCGGCTCGGCGGAGACGACGCTGCGCTCTGCGCTGCGCCATGTGGAGGAGCTGGCGCGCTTCGATGCGCGCTTTGGCCCGGCCGTCGAGCAGCTTGGTTCGGCGCGCGCCATGGTGGACGACGTGGCGGAGTCGGTGCGCGATTATGCGGAGTCGATTCACGCCTCGCCAGAGCGTCTGGCGGAGATTGAGGATCGCCTGGCGCTGATCGACCGGCTGAAGCGCAAGTATGGCGCGACGGTCGATGAGGTGATCGCGCTGGGCCAGGCCGTGGCGGAGCGTCTGGCCGAGGTGGAGGATCGCGAGAGCATTCTGCGCGGGTTGAAGGCCGAGGTGGATGCCGCGCGGGAACAATTTGCCGCAGCGGCAGCGGCGCTGAGCGACCGCCGACAGAAGGCCGCCGAACGGCTGGCGAAGAACGCCGAGAAGCAGATCAACGAGCTGGCGATGAAGGTGCGCTTCGAGGTGACTGTTTCCGCGCAGGTGGAGAGCGCGCACTGGACGGCGCAGGGCTGGGACAGCGTGGAGTATCGCATTGCGACCAACGTCGGCGAGCCGCTGAAGCCGCTCAATGAGATTGCCTCCGGCGGCGAGATGAGCCGCGTGATGCTGGCGCTGAAGGTGACGGTGGAGGATGGCGCGCAGGCCCATCAGATGCGGGCGCTGGCGGCTCCGCGCACGCTCGTCTTCGACGAGATCGACATTGGCATCGGCGGACGCGCGGCAGAGGCTGTGGGCGGCAAACTGAAGGCCCTGAGCCGCGGCCAGCAGGTGCTCTGCGTGACCCACCTGCCGCAGATTGCCGCCTTTGCCGACCAGCATTTCCTGATTGAAAAGCAGGAGCGGCAGGGACGCACGCAGACGCAGGTCAGGCTGCTGGACGAGCCAAGCCGCGTGCGCGAGGTGGCGCGGATGCTGAGCGGCGCCGTGGTGACCGAGGCCAGCGAAAGACACGCCAGCCAGATGATCGCCGCCAGCCGCTGAACGAAGAAGCGCGAGTCAGCCGCGCATCCACCATACGCAATGCCGCTCTTGTTGGTCCTCGCTGTCGCCTTTGGTTGTCATTCCCGCAGGGAATCTGCTACTTTTTTGCCCTTGCCATCGCTTCTGCTGTTGCCCTTACCCTTGCTTTTGCCGTTGCTCTTGCTTTTGCCGTTGCTTTTGCCCTTGCCCTTGCTCTTGCTTTTCTTGTTGTCATTCCCGAAGGGAATCTGCTTCTGCTCTTCGCCT
>JAJZHE010000077.1:0-7919 GCA_021804655.1 Acidobacteriota bacterium | reverse complement strand
CGCCTTCCACCACCGCACCCCCGCGACCACCGGGAGCGCCACCGCGCGAACGCGCATCCGCCCCACGCAGTGGTTGTCATTCCCGCAGGGAATCTGCTTTCGCTCTTCGCCTGCGCCTTCCACCACCGCACCCCCGCGACCACCGGGAGCGCCACCGCGCGAACGCGCATCCGCCCCACGCAGTGGTTGTCATTCCCGCAGGGAATCTGCTTCTGCTCTTCGCCTGCGCCCTCCACCACCGCACCCCCGCGACCACCGGGAGCGCCACCGCGCGAACGCGCATCCGCCCCACGCAGTGGTTGTCATTCCCGAAGGGAATCTGCTTCTGCTCTTCGCCTGCGCCCTCCACCACCGCACCCCCGCGACCGCCGGGAGCGCCACCGCGCGAACGCGCATCCGCCCCACGCAGTGGTTGTCATTCCCGAAGGGAATCTGCTTTTGCTCTTCGCGCCGCACTCAGCTATCGCCTGCGTCCAGCGGTGGCGCGTGGCGCGCTCCGCGAAAGAGCAGCGCAGCGGAGACCAGCAGCGTGGCCAGCGTGGCGGCCAGACCGATGCGCAGGTTGCTGCGGTCGGAGATGGCTCCGATGATCTGCGGCGAAAACGTGTCGCCCAGCATGTGAATGAGAAAGAGATTGAGAGCCAGCGCGCTGGAGCGAACCGAGGCGCCGACGGAGTTGCAGACGGCGGCGTTGAGCGGGCCGGTGTTCAGGAAGAGGCAGAACTCGGCGGCCAGAAGCGCGGGCAGCGACCACGACGCTGGACCGAAGAAGACCAGAGCGGCCAGCGGCAGCGTGAGCAGCACGCTCCAGGCGGAGAGCAGATAAAGTGCGCGGGGATTGGTGCGCAGCCAGCGCTCGGCCAGCCAGCCGCCGAACCAGGTTCCGGCCAGGCCGTCAACGACCGTGATCGCGCCCAGCACGGTGCCTGCCTGGGCCACGCTCATGCCGCTGAAGCGATAGAGAAACGTTGGCATCCAGGCAGAGATGCCGCCCATGGTGAAGACCATCATCGCCATGCCGAGCGTGGCCAGCATGTAGGCGGGATTGCGCAGCAGCGCGGGAATCTGGCGCGAGAGCGGGCGCGTGTCGCGCGTGGTTTCGCTGGCTCCGCGCTCCGGCTCCGCGCCAAAGAGCGCGTAGGCCAGCGCCAGCGCCAGGCCGGGAACGGCTCCCACCAGGAACGGCACGCGCCAGCCGAAGCGCGCGCCAAGCTGGCCGCCGAGCAGGTAGCCAAGCGCGGCGCCGACCGGAATGGTCAGGTAAAAGAGCGAGAGGATGCGATTGCGCTGGCGCGCCGGGAAGAAATCGGAGAGCACGGCGGGCGCGAAGATGCCAAAGGTGGCCTCGCCGACGCCGACCAGCGCGTGGCGAAAGTAAAGCGAGCCGTAGCTGTGAACGCTGAAGGTGAAGAGCGTGGCCAGGCTCCAGAGCGTGGCTCCGGCGACGATCAGCGGCTTGCGGCGAAAGCGGTCGCCGAGCCAACCGGTGAGCGGCGCGGTGAGCATGTAGGTGACAAAGAGCGCGGTGGTCAGCGCGCCCACGCGCTGGTCAGAGAGATGAAATTCGCCTTGCACCAGCGGCTGCGTGCCGGGCAGCAGATAGCGGTCGATGTAGTTGAGCAGGCTGAGGCCGAGCAGCAGCAGAAACGTGATCAGCACAGGCCGCGCGCGGAGTCCGACTCTGTCAGCCGTGGTGGTCATGGAGGCTCTTTCGTGCGCGTGCCTGCTCTTAGACTTGTGGGCGGGATTCCACCTGCGGACGAGGCCAGCGCGCTTCGACGATGGTGGAGATGCCGCCGCGTGGGCGGAAGTCGCCGCGGATGACCGCCCAGACCGGATCGCAGGCTTTCACAACGTCGTGCAGCACCTGGTTGACGATGTTTTCCTGGAAGATGCCGAGGTTGCGATAGCAGAAGAGATACTCTTTCAGGCTCTTCAGCTCCAGGCAGCGCGCGCGCGGCATGTAGCGGACGGTGAGCGCGCCGAAGTCGGGCAGGCCAGTCTTGGGACAGACGGAGGTGAACTCCGGATCGTCGATCAGAATCTCGTACGCGGGGAACTGGTTGGGCCAGGTCTCGATGGCGGGAAATGGGAAATCGAGGCCGGCCTGGGCGTGTTCGTCGGTGTAGCGCGGTTCAAGTGCCATGAAAAACATTCTAGCCGTTCCGCGTCGCCGTGGCGCGAGTGATCTGTGGCTGGAAGCGTGCGGAAATTCACGCTGGATTCATCTTTACAAATTCATCGCATGGTTCTGAACCCGAAGTGACTACGAATGAGTCCTATATACTGGCGACTGGCCGACAGGGTGCTCGCGCGGGATTCTGCGGAGTCTCTGCTCAGCGATGCGCACAAGAACGAGCAGGCATGGCAGAGGAAGCAAAGCAGAGTAGAAAGTACTGGTTGTGGGCGGGCATCGCGGTGATTCTCATCGCGGTCTTTGTGGTTTCGCGTCAGATGACGCAGGATGAGATTCCGGTGCATGCGGCGGTGGTCGCGCGGAATACGCTGCGCAGCACGCTGAGCACGAACGGTCTGGTGGAGCCGGTCCAGAACTACGAATTTTACAGCCCGCTGGCGACCGCGGTGACGCGGATCGCGGTCCAAGAGGGCGACCAGGTGAAGGCCGGCCAGGTGCTGATGCAACTGGACGCGGTGAATGCGCGTGCGCATGTGGCTTCTGCGCTGAGCGGGCTGCGGGCGGCTGAGGCGTCTCTGGAAGCGCTGCGGCAGGGTGGAACGCTGGCCCAGCAGCAAAGCCTGGCGTCGAATCTGCGGCGCGCGCAACTGAATCTGGAACAGGCGAAGAGCGAGCACAAGGCGCTGACAATGCTGCAAGCGAGCGGCGCGGCGTCGGCGAGCGAAGTGGCGGCGAGTCGGCAGCGCGAGCTGCTGGCCGAGGAAGCGGTGGAGTCGCTGGAGCAGCGGCAGAGCAAACCATATTCGCCGGTGGAGATGGAGCGGGCGCAGGCCGCGGTGAGCGAGGCGCAGACGGCGCTCGATGCGGCGCGCTCCGTGCTGGCCCAGACGACAATCGTGGCGCCGATCGCCGGCACCGTCTATTCGGTGAATGTGGGCGCGTCGGATTTTGTGGAAGAGGGCAAGCTGCTGCTGCAGATGGCGAATCTGAAAGATGTGCGCGTGCGCGCATATTTCGACGAGCCGGAGATCGGTCGTCTGGCTGTCGGCCAGAAAATTCGCATCGTCTGGGATGCGCGACCCGGACGCGAGTGGCACGGGCACATTGCGCAGCTTCCCTCGACGATTGTGAGCTACGGAACACGCAACGTGGGCGAGGTGCTGGTGGCCATCGACGATGCGGACGATGGCCTGTTGCCCCAGACGCACGTGACCGTGACGGTGACCACATCGAGCGAAGCCAATGTGTTGACGGTGCCGCGTGAGGCGCTGCACAGCGAAGGCGGCAAGCCCTACGTCTATCGCATTGAAGATGGCAAACTGGTGCACACGCAGGTAACGACGGGAACGATCAACCTGACGGATGTGGCGATTCTCTCCGGATTGCATGAGGGCGACGTGGTGGCGACCGGATCGCTGAGCGGCACGGCACTGGCGGAGAACGATCCGGTCAAGGTTGTGCGGTGAGGGGTGCGGGTCGGCGGCTGGGTTGGTTTGCGGTCTGGGTTGCCGTGCTGATGTCGCTGAATGCGCAGGGCGCGGGCGGAACGCAGGTGCAAAAGGCCCACGAGGAGCTGGAGGCGGGCGAAGCGGACGCGGCGCGCGCTCATCTGCACAGCGTGCTGGAGCAGCAGCCGAACAACGCCGAGGCGTGGAACCTGCTGGGACGCGTCGCTTTTACGACGCGGGATTGGCGGGACGCGGTCAACGATTGCGGGCAGGCGGTGCAGTATGCGCCACAGAGCGCGGAGGATCACCTGTGGCTGGCGCGCGCGCTGGGTGAAGAGGCCGGTCACGCCTCGTTCCTGACGGCGTTTGGCCTGGCGCGGCGTGCGCGGACGGAGTTTGTGACAGCGGCGCGGCTGAATCCGCGGGATGCGCAGACGCTGATCGATCTGGCGGAGTTTTACATGGAAGCGCCGAGTGTGCTGGGCGGTGGACTGGACAAGGCCGAGGGCGTGGCGCAGCAACTGGATGCTGTGGACGCGCGGCGCGGCCATGAGCTGCGCGCAGAGCTGGCGCAAAAGGAAGGCGACATGACACGCGCCGCCGAGCACCTGAAGCAGGCGATGCAGGGCGCGCCGCATCCGGCATTTGTGTGGCTGGCGATGGCGCGGCTGGAGATGCACCAGAAACAGTGGACGGCGATGGGCGAGGCGCTGCATCATGCAGCCGAAGCGGCGGCGCACGATCCGGGAGCGACGGTTGTGCTCTATGATGCGGCTTCGCTGATGGCGCGGACGCATCAACAGACGGCGGAGTCGATCCGCTGGATGGAGATGTACGTGGCTTCGCCGACGAAGACCGAAGAAGGACCGGCGTTTGAGGCTCTGGTGAGGCTGGCGCGCTGGTACGATCAAACTGGGAATCATGCAATGGCGACGCGGGATCGCGCAGCGGCGCTGGCGCTGGCGCATGATTACGCACCGGCGCGGCAACCTTGAAGGCTGCGCGCGGAGTGCAGGACGAACAAGCTAGGCGAATGATGGGACAGAGGTCAGGAGCAAAATTCGAGAGTCGAGTGTGGGGGCTGGCCGGGATGGCGCTGGCCTGTGGGCTGTGCCTTGCCTGCGCTCCGGCCCGTGCGCAGATATCGCTTTCAACCGTGGTGGACCTGGCGCAGCGCAACAGCAGCAGTGTGAAGCTGGCCCAGGCCGACGTGAAGAAAGCACGCGCGGTGCTGATCGAGATGAACGACGTCTACATTCCGAATCTGGATGTGGGATCGAGCATTGGTCCGCCGACGGTCGGATTTCCCGCGGGGCAGCCGTCGATTGCCAATGCCACGATGTCGTCGCTGGTCTTCAGCTTTTCCCAGAGTTTTTATGCCAAGGCCGCTGAGGCCGCGTATCGCGCTGCGGATCTGGCGCTGAAGGACGCCGCCGAGCAGACGGCGCTGGATGCGTCGAGCGCCTATCTTGAGCTGGATGCGGTGAGCCGCGAGATGGATGCGGCTGTGACACAGCAGCAGGATGCAGACCGGCTGGAGGCGATGGAAGAGCAGCGCGTGGCGGCCGGAGTGGACACGCACAGCGACCTGCTGGAGAGCCGGTTGACGCTGGCGCAACTGCGCCTGAAGCAGATTCAGCTTGGCAATCGCGCGGCCATCCTGCGAGCACAACTTGCGTCGATGACCGGGCTGCCGACGGCTTCCATCCAGACGCTGCATGAGACGATTCCGCTGATTCCGGCGGTGAATACCCCGGCGCAGCCAACGGCGGGGATGGCGGCGGCGCAGGAGAGCGCGCGTTCGCATCTGTTGCAGGCGCGCGGCGACGCGCTGGTGAACCATCGACCGCTGATCACCTTTGGCGCGCAGTACAACCGCGACTCCAACTCTCTGAACAACTACAGCACGTATTATCAACACTTCAAAGCGGACAATTTCAGCATTGGAGTGACGATTCAGATTCCGATCTTCGACCTGGTGCATCGCGACAAGGCGCGGGAGTCGGCGGCCGATGCGCTGCGTTCGCGTGTGGAGGCCGAGCAGGTGAGTCGGCAGAACGATGTGCAGGTGGCCACGTTGAACGCGCAGTTGTCGGAGCTGTCTGCGCTGGAAGAGATTGCGGGATTGAAGCAGGAGATTGCTCAGGACGATCTGCAGCAGGTACAGAATGAGATGGAGTATGGCAACGGTTCCGGAGCCGGGGCCGACGCCACGCCGCAGGTGACTCCGAAGGCTCTGCAACTGGCGCGCATCGATGAGGAATCCAAGCGTATCGATGCCGAGGAGAGTGCATTGAACCTGAGCAAGGCGCGGCTGAGCCTGTTGCGCGCGCTGGGCCACATGCAGGATTGGCTGAGCACGCTGGGCACGAAGAGCGGCGGCGCGGCAACGGATATTGCAGCTCCGGGCCGGGCAGGATCAGGACGGCCACGGTGACGGTCTGGGTGAGCCATCCTGGAACATTTGCCACGCATCGCGTGAAAATTCATCGAAAATGCTAAACTGGAAGTGACTTATGCCTTTGAAGACACTGTTTCTGAATCCGCCCTCGTTTGAAAACTTTGATGGTGGCGCCAGCTCCCGCTGGCCGGCCACGCGCGAAATCGAATCCTACTGGTATCCAGTGTGGCTGGCCTATCCTGCGGGACTGCTGGAAGGCTCCCGGTTACTGGATGCTCCGCCGCACCATGTGAGTGCCGACGAGACGATCGAGATTTGCAAGGACTACGAGTTCCTGGTGCTCTTCACCTCGACGGTGGGCTGGAAAGGCGACCAGAAGCTGGCCGAGGCGATCAAGGCGGCGAATCCGTCCATCCGCATTGCCTTTGTGGGGCCGCCGGTGACGACTTCGCCGGACAAGGCGCTGAACGAGTGCGCGGTGCTGGACTTCATCTGCCGCCGCGAGTTTGACTACTCGGTGGTGGAATTTGCCCAGGGCAAGCCGCTGAACGAGATTCTGGGCATCAGCTATCGCGAAAACGGGCAGGTGGTGCATAACCCCGACCGTCCGCAGATTGAGGATCTCGACGCCATGCCGTGGGCGACGAAGATTTACAAGCGCGACATGGACGTGACGCGCTACAACGTTCCATTCCTGCTGCACCCGTACATTGCGCTCTATTCGACGCGCGGCTGCCCGGCACAGTGCACCTTCTGCCTGTGGCCACAGACGCTCTCTGGCCATGCGTGGCGGAAGCGCTCGACCGACGACGTGGCGGCGGAGCTGAAGTGGGCCAAGGAAAACTTCCCCGAAGTCAAGGAGTTCTTCTTTGACGACGACACCTTCAATATCCAGCAGGCGCGCACCGTCGAACTGTGTGAAAAGCTGAAGCCGCTCAACATTACCTGGAGCTGCACCTCGCGCGTGACCACCAATCGCGAGACGCTGAAGGCGATGAAGGATGCCGGCTGTCGGCTCCTGATCGTCGGCTTCGAGTCCGGCGACCCGCAGATTCTGAAAAACATTAAAAAGGGCGCAACCGTGGAAAAGGCGCGTCAGTTCGCCAAGGACTGCAAGGAACTGGGCCTGACCATTCACGGCGACTTCATCCTGGGGCTGCCGGGCGAGACGAAGGAGTCGATCCAGAACACGATCAAGTTTGCCAAGTCGCTGGATGTGGAGACGATTCAGGTCTCCATCGCGCATGCGTATCCAGGCACGGAGTTCTTCGATTATGCGGAAAAGGGCGGCTACATCACCAACGAAGATGCGATGAGCGACTCCGGCGGACACCAGATGGCGCATATCGAGTATCCGGGACTGCCGAAGGAGTATGTGCTGGAGATGGTGCATCGCTTCTATGACGCATACTACTTCCGTCCGAAGGCGGCCTTCCGCGTGATCTGGAAGGCGTTTGTGAACCGCGATCTGCCGCGTCTCTATGTGGAGGCGAAGGCGTTTCTGAAGCTGCGCGCGGAGCGCAACCGCATGGTGAAGGAAGCGAAGAAGTTGCAGGGCAAAACACCGGACCCGGTGAGCGCGTAAGTCATCCACAGCCGGGCGGCGCGGCTGCCCGGCGCTTCCATTTTTCTCAGCACGACATCCTGTTTTCATCCGTCGGCAGAGGCCGAAAAGAAAGCTCCGGAGTATGTCTCATCCGCGACTGAAGGCCAGCCAGTACCTGATTCTGCTGCTGGTGGCGCTGTGCGCGCCGCTGGGCGATAGCTGTCTGTCGCGCGGCATGAGCGCGCTGCCGGGGATTTCTCTCGCGCATCCGATTGCGCTGCTCTACGCGGTCTTCACACCGTGGATTGCGGGCGGCATTCTGCTGCTGATTGCGTTTTTTGCCTGCTATCTGACGGCGCTGTCGTGGGCGGACCTGACGTATGTGCT